>JACRON010000210.1 GCA_016214425.1 Nitrospirota bacterium | reverse complement strand
TAGCATAGAATTATTTTCAAAAAATCCCTTCAATCCAAAATTAAGAACCCATAAACTTACTGGAAGGCTTGAAGGCCTTTGGGCATTTAGTGTAAGTTACGACCATCGTGTAATTTTCAAGTTTTTAAAAGAAGACGAGATCTTATTGATTGATATAGGAACACATGATGAGGTGTATTGAAAAGAGCCCTTTTCATTCATTTCCTTAGCAAAACAATATGCTATCAAATGCCATTAATAAAACAACCTTCTTTTTACTATCCCTCCTGCTGTTTGTAAAAATACTATTCCCCTCTGCCTCTTTTGCTGATGCTGGCAGGATTTTTAAAGAGAACAACAAGGCTGTTGTGGTAGTTGTGGCTTTTGATGAGAAAGGCAAGCCAATCAGTCAAGGCAGCGGCTTTATCGTCAGGCATGACGGCGCTATTGTTACAAACTACCATGTTATAAGCAATGCAAAGGGCATTGCAATCAAGGCAAGCGATAAGGTCTTAGAGGTTGAAGGGTTTATTTATATGGACAAAGAAAATGACCTTGTAATCCTTAAGGCAAAGGCAAAAGACCTTCCAACTGTTAAGATCGGCGATATTAACAAGACAAGTATTGGCGAAAAGGTCTATGTAATAAGCAGCCCTGAAGGGCTTGAGAACACCATATCGGACGGCATATTAAGCGGGATAAGGGATATTACATCAGACAAAAAAATCCTCCAGATTACAGCCCCTGTATCATCAGGCAGCAGCGGCGGCCCTGTATTTAACAAAAACGGCGAGGTTATTGGGATAGCAACATTTATCATAAAAGAGGCGCAGAACCTTAACTTTGCAATGCCTGTTGAGTTAATAAAGAATAAAATTGAAAATAAGAAGGTTACAGCCTTAAAAGATACTGAGATTAGGGAGTATAAGGAGACAGCAGAGTATTGGTTTTATCTTGGCGTTGCCTATAGCGAGGCAGGAATGCACAAAGAGGCAGCAGAGGCATATAAGCAGGCAATAAGAATTAAGCCTGATGATGCAGAGCCACATTATAACCTTGGTGGTGCCTATGGAAGTTTGGGCATGTATAAAGAAGCTATAAATGCGTATAAGCAGGCGATAAGGGTTAAGCCTGATTATGCAAAGGCACATTATAACCTTGGAATTACCTATGGCGAATTAGGAATGTATAGAGAGGCAATAGAGGCATTTAAACAAGCGATAAGGATTAAGCCTGATTATGCAGAGGCACATTATAACCTTGGCGTTGCCTATGGAAGTTTGGACATGTATAAAGAAGCTATAAATGCGTATAAGCAGGCGATAAGGATTAAGCCTGATTATGCAAAGGCACATTATAACCTTGGAATTACCTATTTAATACTAAATAATAGAGGCTCTGCTTTAGAGGAATATAAGATTCTTAAAGATTTGGACAAAGAATCAGCCAATAAATTATTTAACGCTATTTATAAGTAAGATTGCAGAGATTAGGTAAAAAGAAATATGGTAAAAATAAAAATTTTTTTGAGCCACGCTGCGGTTGATTCTGGTTTAGCTATATATCTCAAAGAAATTTTAGAGAGTTATTTAAAAGGACTGGAAGTTTTTTGTTCAAGCGACCCAACCGATTTACCTCCTGGAAACAAATGGCCAACCGAAATCCAAACCGCCCTTGAAAATGCAGACATTCTTTTATTATTGGCCACCTCCAGAAGTTTATCTCGACCATGGATATGGTTTGAATGTGGCACATTTTGGTTTAAAAATAAAAAGTTAATTCCACTTTGCCTTGGTCAGGTTCGTAAAAATACATTACCTACACCTCTCTCTGAAAGAACAGCCATAAACCTTGACGACCAGTCAGGTTTTGATAACCTATTTTATGAAATTGAAAAATTAACCTCTATTAAACGTGAGCCATTGGATATTTTAAAGATACTAAACACTATCAAAAGCAAAGAAACAAATATTGCTGAACTTACTCAAAAAGAAATTGCCGGCTGGATTGGCGTTACTTGGAATGATAAATTTCTTTCATATGATGGGCCAATAGAAGGACTTAACTTGATAGAAGATGATGTTTTTCATAAAAGTATTTCCAGTGCCTTGATCGCAGCAAATTATAACCCACGATTGAGCAATCCAAATAGACTGTCAGCTCACATAGAAAAAGGATATCGTATAATATATTTAACCGATCGAAAAAAATGGCGGAAAAAAATTTCAAAAAGTGGGCTTGTACTCATTGCAAAGCCCATTTGACTTCTTTAATATGTGCAATTACTTTGACTTCAAAACTCCAATTGACATTGCCTCTGCTATAATCGGAGGCATTATCGGCTTATTTCTTGTTTTGCTCTTTGAATGGTTTACAAAACCAAGAATCTTGTTTTGGCAACATAAATTTATTGCTGAAGATTTTAATTTAGGCTACAAAAAAAAATCTGGAAAATTGTACAAACTCAAATTTAAGGTATGGGGATTCAGAAGTCCTGGTTTTTGTGAATTACATATTTATTGGTGTGGAAATGCTGTAAAAGCAAAATGGGATGACGCCCCAAATCCATTAATAGCAGACAACCCCGCTAAGTTTGAACCAAGGCTCGTCCCTCAAACATTTTTAAATACTATTATGCTTAAACAGTATTATACTATTCCTATTATTAATATTGATAGAGGGGATGGGGATAATATCACTATTTTTGATGGATGGTGGTTTGGAAAAAGATTAAGATTACCGTACGGTCCCAATCCGATAGTAAATAAAGACACGAAAATAAAATTGGTCTTAAAAGGTAATGACTTATCTTGGTCTAATGAACTTACAGTACAACAAATAATTGATAACGTGGAATAATGGGCCGTAATTGGAGCCGCGCCTTCAAAAATCTTTTTTCATGACCAACATAAACAGGGCATCTGCGAACCTGCCTCTAAGAGGGAAGCATGGCGGTGGGGATTGTTTTTTTTGATTTCTTTCTGCTTGCCTCACTGCTCCAGAGGTAAAGAAGCAGTTATCAGCCCGCCTCAGCTAAATAAAATTTCTTAAGATTTGGATTGCGTCTTTTTTGTTTAGATGCTAAAATTTACATTATTAATTCAAAATAATTAAAGGAGCAAAGATATGGCAGCAATCAAGACAGAAAAAATAGAGATAGACCTTCCAGAGGATATACTATTTGTAATGAAGGGGTTAGAGAAACCAGAGGAGGTTAAAAAGAAGTTAAAGATAGCGCTGGCTATTCTATTGTTTCAGGAAGGGGCTATATCACTCGGAAAGGCAACAGAGCTTGCAGATATGAGCAGAATCAAATTTATGGATGTCTTAAAAGAACATGGTTTGCCTGCTTATGAATATAGCGAAAGAGATTTTAAAAGAGACCAGCAAGCAGCAGTTAAATACCGCAAGGCTGCTGCAAAATGAAGACCTTTAAGGCTGCATCTGATAGCAGTTGTCTTATTGCCCTATCACAAATAAACCTTTTCCATAGTAAGAATAAAATTAATCTGTAGATCCTTTTTTCCGCTCTCTTTGTCTATCCGCAATAAACCTTTTAAAGGCGAGTTTTCCCTTTAAAGCACCTTCAAAGGCCTTAACAGAGTTACAGTAAAGTTTCATTGATAGGCTGACTTATCCCCTATATCGTAATGTATTGGCATAAATACCTTTCTCAGGGTAAAAAGAATAAGCATTGCTGCAATAAAGAAAATCCAGTTTGACGCAGACTTTATTGTCATTGCTCCTGTGGAAAGCAGCAAAAGATATAGGGGCATGATTAAGGCAAGGAGATAGCCTTCCATTAATTTGAAACAGAATGCCTCCTTTGCTGTAATAAAACCGAGACAGCCAGATAAAGGAATTAAGAACAGAGGGCTATAGGTTTTGTTAACTAAAACCCAAAGTATATCTCCCTTTCCAATTACAAAAAGTATTATCAATGAAATTAGAGAGAGATAGTATAATTTTTTAAGAAACTTGTGAAATTTGCCTATATAAAGATGAATAGAGAAAACGCTTGCGCCAACAGATATATAAAGTAGTATTAATATGATGTTTGCCTTAATGCTGATGGCCGGGGCAGATTGATAATGCGGTGCATTGAATAGCATATAAGCAATAATTGAAATTAATATTGTTGACACAACAATGCCTGCCCTGTAAAGCGCTACAGAAACCTTATCCTCACTTGTAAGAGGCTGAAACAAATCCTTTTCCCCCATATTTTTCTCCTGTAAGCTATGGCAGTAAAGCTATGCCCCAGGGGTAGCTCAGAGCAGTGCTTCCCCCTGAGATTTTTCTGATAGGCGCTACATCGCCATTTGCAGTCCTGCTATACACTGTAATGGAACCCGCCGAATAATTTGTAACAGCAATTTCATTATTTACTGTGTCCACAGCTATGCCGCCAGGGTAGCTCAGACCAGTGTTTGGCCCTGAAATTTTCCTGATAGGCGCTACATCGCCATTTGCAGTCCTGCTATACACTGTAATTTCATTATTTGCTGTGTCCACAGCTATGCCCTGAGGGTTGTCCAGAGCAGTGTTTGACCCTGAAATTTTCCTGATAGGCGATATATCGCCATTTGCAGTCCTACTATACACTGTAATGGAGTCCCGCAGATTTGCGACAACAATCTCATTATTTGCTGTGTCCACAGCTATGCCCTGAGGGCTGTCCAGAGCAGTGTTTGACCCCGAAATTTTCCTGATAGGCGCTACATCGCCATTTGCAGTCCTGCTATATACCGTAATGGAGTCGCCAGCCTTATTTGCGACAACAATCTCATTGTTTACTGTGTCCACAGCTATGCCCAGTGGGTTGGCCACACCAGTGTTTGCTCCTGAGATTGTTCTTAAAGGCGCTGCATTGCAATTTGCAGTCCTGCTATACACTGTAATAGTGTTGCTCAGATTTGTAACAGCAATCTCATTGTTTACTGTATCCACAGCTATGCCCTGAGAAATGGCCAGACCAGTGTTTGGCCCTGAAATTTTCCTGATAGGCGATATATCGCCATTTGCAGTCCTGCTATACACTGTAATGGAGTAAGCATTTGCAACAACAATCTCATTGTTTGTCGGGCTTCCGCCTCCACCACAGCCCCCACTACTGTCACTGCCACTGCCACTGTCTCCGCCTCCACTCCCACCGCCGCATGATATAGCAATGCCAATGGTAAGGGAAAAAAGAAGCGATAATAATAACATGCGCCTGAGGTTTTTCCTGCTTTCTTTTTTCTGTTCCATGTCTCCTCCATTATTAAAGCCCTGCCCAAAAATGCACAGCGAGAACATTCCTTGTTGCAAGGGCATGTCACGCCGCGCCCTTGTAAATTATAACAAAGGATCCAAAATTCATCAACTAATTTGGAGATGAACTAATAATATTAATCCCCATCACATTCTTCATTATCCTTAACGCTGCGTCGTGGTCCTCTTTTGCAAGGCCTGCGACGCCCTTTTCAATAACTGAAACCTTATAGCCCCTTAATACAGCATCTGATGCAGTGAACATTATGCAGATATGTGTAACACAGCCTGTGAGCCTTAATGAATCAACATTAAGCTTCTTCAATGTCTCATCAAGTTTTGTATTATAAAATCCTGAATAAGTTGTCTTCTCAATAACTATATCACCTTTCTCAGGCTTAAGTTCATCAACAACCTCTGCACCTTTTGTTCCTTTTACTGCATGTGCAGGCCAGCCAAAGTTGGCGAACTCCTTATCATCAGGCGCATGGGCATCGCAGATATAAATTACAGGCCGTTCCTCTCTTCTTGCCTTTTCAATCTCACCTTTGATCGCAGGGATTATCTTCCTCGTATCAGGCACCTCAAGGGGTGCGCGTTCAAGAACAAAGTCGTTTAGCATGTCAATTATCAATAGCGCCTCTTTTGGCATCGGTAACTTTCCTATTGCTTAAATATCTCGCTGAAAAACTGCTTCATATCTTCCCATGAGCGCTTATCTGCCTTTTCATTGTATGCAGCGCCTTTGGAATTGTCATTGCCAGAGTCAGGATTTGTGAAGCTGTGAACAGCGCCGCCGTAAATAACCATGTGCCAGTCAACATTTGCCTTTCGCATCTCGTCCTGAAATGCAGCAACCTGCTCTGCTGGGACAAATGGGTCATCTCCGCCGTGCAACGCCAATACTTTACCCTTTATATTCTTTGCATCATTGGGATTTAGTGAATCAAGCCCGCCATGAAAACTTACAATACCTGCCACATCAGCGCCGCTTCGCGCAAGTTCCAATACAGTAGTGCCTCCAAAGCAGTAGCCAATAGCAGCCGTGCGCTTGGTATCAGCAAGTTTATGGTTTTTCAAAACATCAAGTCCTGCATTGACTCTAGCGCGCATGAGCTGACGGTCTGTCTTGTATTTCTTTGACTCTGCTGCTGCCTCATCGCGGGTCTTTGGCCGCACTCCTTTTCCATAAATATCAGCAGCAAATGCTACATAGCCGAGCTTTGCAAGCTGCTCTGCACGCTTTTTGACATAGGTATTAACTCCCATCCACTCATGCACAATCAAAATACCAGGCCGCTTTCCTTTGATTGCATCATCATAAGCAAGATAACCTTCAAGAACAGTATCGCCTTGCTTGTATTCTACAACTTCTGTGCGAACCTCTGCCTGTACATTTACTGCTAATATGAGAATGATAATTGAAAGTAAATATTTCATAACAGCCTCCTTTTGATTGTTTTGTGAACAAATGGTATCATATATGCTATAATTCTTCAATACAGCGTTGTAATGTGAATATAAGATGAAAAGGTTATTAAAAATAACATCCCTGATACTTGCTTCATTTTTTCTGCTTACTATCGCAGGACTTATTATACTCCCTTATGTTATAGACCTCAATAAATATAAAGACATTGCTGTCAAGGAATTGGAAAGGTCTTTAAATAGGGAGGTTTCTATTGATGATATAAAGGTTACCATATTAACTGGTATCGGTGTAGAGCTTAAGAACATAAAAGTAAAAAATCACCCTGAATTTTCAAAGGGTGATTTACTCACTCTTGACGGCATAAGGTTCAGAATAAAGCTGCTGCCGCTCATAAAAGGTAGAATAGAGTTTAATAAGGTCATCATCAATAAACCCAACCTTCTTTTAGAGAAAAATAAAAAGGGGGACTGGAATTTTTCTAATATATCAGAAAAGGATAAATTAGAAAAGCCGGCCATAAAGGCTGCTAAAGAGGCTGATAAAGCTTCATTTAACCTTCTTGCAGCGCTTCTTATTTCAGATTTAGAGCTTAAAAGCGGAAGCGTTAAAATAAATGTTATTAAGATAAAGGACATGAATATAAAAGTTAAGGATATTTCTATCGGAAATCCAATAAAGATAGATGCCTCATGGAGCATTGACGGTTCAATGCCGACTAAAATGAAGATGGACGGCACGCTGGGACCTGTGAGCGCTTTTGATATAAATGAGGTGCCTGTAAATGCAAATCTTAAAATCAAGGATATTGACCTCTCATCGTATCAATCTTTTTTAGGGCTGCCGCAGGATAATAAGCTCTCTGGCAAGGGCTATTCAGAAATCAAGATTAAAGGAAAGGTTGGAGACCTTTTGGCCTCTGGAAAGGTTGAGCTTGATAGCTTTGTATTTGACTATAAAACTGGCCGCATAAGATTGGCTGATGTAAATATTCCAGTTGATATAAAAAAGGGGGTGATTAATATAAATGAGCTTAAGTTCAGATTATATGAAGGGGCATCAAAGGATAATATCCGTTTTGATATGAATGGAAAAGAGCCGCAGATAAAAACTAAATTACACTTGGAATCTGTCCAGATGGAGCAATTCTTAAAAGACCTTGCTATTTTAAAGGTGAATATTTCGGGGCCATTGTTATTAGATGCAGATATAGATACTTATGTAAAGGATAAGGATGCTACAATAGCTAAGGCAAATGGCAGTGGCTTCTTTATAATAAAAAATGGAAAGATATCCGACCTTGAATTAATAGACAAGATAATTGAGCTTGGTTACATTGCAGCTTCAAAGCCGCGCAAGATAGGCAAGGTTACTGAATTTGATGAGCTATCTGGTCACTTTCGCATAGAGCAGGGTTATCTGAAAACAGAAGATATGAGGCTTGCAGGAAAAGACCTCTCTATTTCTGCAAAGGGTTACTACGGACTGTTAAATAATGAATTAAATTTTGATGTAGCTGCAAAGGTGGAAGATAACAATTTAGAATTCAAGATTACAGGCACAACAGAAAAGCCAAAGTATGTTTTAAAGACAAAGAGGATACAGCAGAACATAATTAAGGGTGTTATTAAAAAAGGGGCAGAGAAGGGAAAACTTGATGAGAAGGATGTAAGGGATATATTAAAAGATATTTTAAAATAGTTCGGATTTTAACTTTTTATACTTGTTTAAATATTCTTGTGCTATAATTGAATTAAATATTTTTAAAATGATATTACAAAATATTTGAAGAAGCGCAAATAACCCTTTATGAGAATAAACAAAAAGCTCTTTTATGGAATATTATTTATTTTGATAATCGCTGTTTCTGGAATTATTATCAAATTTCTTTTAGTATCAGAAAAGAGCAGAATCTTAAAGGTCATCAATGAAGGCAAGGATGCTATTGAGGCAGAGGATGTTGAGAAATGCATGTCCTATGTCTCGCTGCAATATGCAGATGACTATGGCCTGAGGTATCTAATTGTCAAAAGGATATTGATAGATGTTTTTAAGGAGTTTGACGGCTTTAAGGTTCTGCTTGATAATGTTGAAATAGAGGTGAAAGAGGATAAGGCGGTAGCCACCTTTGACCTCAGGATTATTGTAACACTGCACAACCAGCCGGGCTATTTAGTCGGCACTACAGATAAACCTGCAAAGGCAAAGGTGTATTTTATAAAAGAGAGGCTAAAATGGCAGGTGGTGAAGGTTAGTGGAATAAAGATGCCGCACTTATAAAGTGTGGTTATCTTTGCGGCATATAAGATGTAGCGCTTGAAAATTAACGCAACATCTTATGTCATTCCTGCCCAGCACCACTTTGGGCTTCCAGCCCTTGATTATGCTTGAAGTATCTGAATTCCGAAATGGTGCTGGGCAGGAATGACTACTTTAGATCGTTTATATTAAAATCTTATCTTTAAACTAACCCCTGTTGCCCAGTCAGTGCCGAGTTTTAGTTCAGCGCCTGCTGATAGACTTTCGGTAAAGGCAAAGCTTGCGCCAAGTATTCCAAATATATCTGCCTTGCCCTCTGGGGCGTATGAGCCGTTTGTATATGTTATCTCTGGCCCGCCATAAGGAGTAATCTTAAATTTATCAACATCAAAGGTTTTGCTCACCAATGCTGCAAAGTCAAATTCATGAAGCGACTGTAAATCTATCAGATGGGCAGTATAGCCGCCCGCTATGGCAATGTCAATTGGTATGCTCTTGGTCTCTTTAATAATCTGATATTTTAATTCAAAGCCGATAAGAACGCCAATATCATCGCCACCTCTGTCCTTATCAACTGAAAGAGCTCCTACCTTCCCCTCAATCTCTAATAAATAACCGAGTCCGTATCTGAGGTAAGGGTATAAATATGCGTACTTATAATCATAATCTCCATCATTGCCATATCCTGCTGAGATGCCTGATTCCATCTGGCCTTGATTAAGGCTCTGGGCTGTTGTGAACCTGTTGTACATTGCAAATGCCGGATGAGCTGAAACAACAAAAATTAAGAAGCACAATAAGAATATTAACCTTTTCATTAACGACCTCCTTTTAAAATGGATTTTAATTCCCCCATGAATATAAATCATCTTTTGAATAATATGTCAAGTAAATTTGTGTATACACAAAAAAAACAGGAGCGCTTGATACGCTCCTGTATAGTTAGGGAGGATGGAACTACACTCATAATAAATAAAAACTAAATTCCTGCTGCCTTTTTAAGGCTTGATTCACACTTCTTCTGAGAAGCAAAATAATCTTCTTTAAGGGAATTAAACTTTAGAACCTCAGCGATAGTTACTACCTTAGCGTTCTTTTTTTTTGTTTTTTCTGAGTCAATTTCTTCTGATTCCATGCTCTCTTTTAACATAGTAACACATGATACGGGTAATATTATTTGTATCATTAGTTTGTCCCTTTCTTTTCCCTATTAATAAATATATTATGCATTTATTATGCCAAATGCCTGAATATGGCGGCAAAATCGGCACAACTTATTGAATTACAAAAATATTTTAATAAGAGAGAATAGATGGACTAAAAACTTAAAGGTTTGCCTAATACAGAATTTGTCTTAAATTACCTACAGTAATTTTCAAATTTGTGCAGATTCTGTTACAGTTCCTTAAATTCCTTTGGATTAATCTTAAATTTTCTGATTAGATTATAAAAGTCAGTGCGGTGCTTTCCAGCCATCTTTGCAGCATTGGTGACATTGCCTTTATTTATCTTTAAGGTCAGTATAACATACTCCCTCTCAAAACCCTCCTTTGCCTCCCTGTAGGGCTTAAATTGTTCACCGCTTCCTTTTGATGGAAGAAGGATATCATCTTCAATGATTTTGGACTTTGTTGCCATTACCACTGCCTGCTCTATCCTGTTTTCTAATTCCCTTACATTACCGGGCCAGTTGTATGACATCATCTTCTGTATTGCACTGGGTGTAAATCCTTTTATATCCTTATCCATATCCTTACAATATTTCTTTAAAAAGTGGTCTGCAAGAAATGGTATATCCTCCCTTCTCTCCCTTAATGGCGGGAGGTAAATTGGTATAACATGAATCCTATAAAAGAGGTCTTCCCTGAATGTCCCTTCTGCAACACACTTTTGCAGATCCCTGTTGGTAGCTACAATGACCCGCACATCCACCTTTATAGGCTTTCCACCGCCAATCTGTGTAAACTCCCTTTCTTCCAAGACGCGTAAAAGTTTTACCTGAAGTGATAAAGGCGCCTCTCCGATTTCATCCAAGAATATTGTTCCTTTATCTGCCTTTGCAAAGAGGCCCTCCTTTGTCTCTACAGCGCCTGTATACGCGCCCCTTATATGTCCAAAGAGCTCATTTTCAAGGAGTGTCTCAGGCAAGGCGCCGCAGCTTATAGCAACAAAGGGATTGCCTTCACGGAGGCTGTCGAAATGGATTGCCCTTGCAACCAATTCCTTTCCTGTGCCGCTTTCTCCATATATGGCGACTGTTGAATTGGTCTTTGCGATCTTTGCGATCTGTTCAAAGACCTTCTGCATCTTTTCGCTTCTGCCCACTATATTGTCAAAACTATACTTTTCTTTTAATATCCCCTTTAGATTTTTTATCTCGCTTGTGAGCCTCTGTTTTTCAAGTGCATTTTTTATATGCAATAACAAATCTTCGTCATCAAATGGCTTTGTGATATAGCTGTATGCCCCTTTTTGCATTGCCTCAACGGCATTTTCAATAGAGCCGTGTGCTGTAAGTATGATTATAGGGAGCTCAGGGTCAATGTTCATTATCTCCTCCAGCAAGACCATGCCGTTCATTACGCTCATCCTGAGGTCGGATATCACTAAATTAAATCTGTCCTTTTTTACCAGTTCTATTGCCTCAGCGCCATTCTCTGATGTTGAGACAGTATAACCCTTTGACTCAAGACGCATCTTTAGAACCTCAAGGATGTTTTTATCATCGTCAACCAATAATATCTTTTCCTTTTCTGTGTTGCCCATTATTTTTTAAACTCCTTTTCCCTCTTTTCAAGCTGTATCTGGAGCTCTTTAAATTTCTCAATCTCGCCCTTTAGCCTTTCTATTTCTGCCTTTTGTTCAATGCCCTCTTTTGAATAAAGCATAAGCGGCCTTGCATATAATGTATATCTGCTATTTGGATATTTTTTTATTAAACCCTCTAATATATTTATACCTTTACTGACATCCCTTTTTAGATTATCAGGATGCAGATATAATAGCCCTATATTAAAAATAATCTTATCCGAGAATGGCGATTGAGGATGTCTTTTGCTCAATCTTTCAAATTCTGACATGGCAGCCTCATATTTATTCTGCAGGATAAGGGCATCAGCATATTCTAAATCTACCTTTAGCTCCCGTTCCTTCAAAAGTGTAGCAACATTGCTACAAGATGACAAGAACAAAAATAAAGCAGCAAGTAGTATCCTTATGGCATAAGATTTCATAACTATCCGATTTTTATAGGCAAAATGAATATAAAGGAGCTGCTCTTACCCAATCTGCTCTCTGCCCATATCTTCCCATGATGCGTTTCTATTATATGCTTTGCAATAGATAGGCCAAGACCTGTTCCCCTGAGCTTGTGATTGATTCCTGTGTCAACCTGCTGAAACTTATCAAATATCTTTTGCAGATTCTCCTTTGCTATTCCAATGCCTGTATCCTTAACCGCTACATAGATATTTGAATCCTCTGTATGCGCCTTTACAATAATCTTACCGCCTTCATGGGTGAACTTTACTGCATTGCTCAAAAGATTTATCATCACCTGCTGAATCTTTTCGCTGTCCATAGGAATTATAGGGAGGCGGTCTTTAATCTCTAATTTCAGGTCAATGCTCTTCCTTTCTGCCAATAATCTTATTTCATTAACAGCTTTCTCAATTACAATATTGATATCTGAAGGGACAAAATTATATTTGATCATCCCTGCCTCCATCTTGGAAAGGTCAAGGAGGTTATTTATCATCTTTATCAGCTTATCACCCTCCTCCTTTATAATCTTAAGCAGCCTCTGCTGCTTTTCAGTGGTCTCCCCTGCTATGCCGTCAAGCAAAAGTTTGTTCGCCTCCTTTAAGGATGTTAAAGGCGTCCTGAATTCGTGCGAGATATTAGTAATAAAATCGGACTTTAACCTTTCAAGCTCATTTAATTTATAGCACATGGTATTAAAGGCTGCTGCCAATTCGCCTATCTCATCTTTGGAATCTATGTCTATCCTCCTGTTAAAATCCCCTTTTGCAATATTAGTGGTCTCCTGTTTTAATCTTTCAATTGGCTTGCTAATGCTGATTGTAACAAAGAAGGCAAAGGTTATTCCAAAGACAAAGGCAATCATGCTTATTATTAAAGAAAGCCTCGCTGCATTTCCGCCGGTCTCTTTAAAATTTTCCGTTTTTTTGTTTATTACACCTTCTCTGTAGAGATTGATGCCCTCTAAGGTCTTAATCATATCATCAATCTGCCTGCTGTTTTTAATCTTCTGGGCGTCTATATCAGCGGCTTCTTTAACATTGGTATAGTCAAAATAGAGCCTTTTAAAAAATTCTATCTCGTCCCTCTCCTTCTGGGTATCTGCCAATCTTTCAAGACTGGAGAGGTCTTTTATCATCTCCCTCTTTTTTTCCTGAAAGGCATTAAGAAATACCTCATCGCCGAGCAGGAGATAATTCTCCTTTGACCTGTCCTGCGACAAGAGGGAGTTTATCATCCTCTTATTTATATCAATTAACGCAATATCACGGGATAATATAGAAGAAGATATGGCATTTAGTTTAAAAAGGATTGTAATGGTATAGATGCTCACAGCTACAACCATAATGACAATCAGCATATAACCGATAATCATCTTCTGGTATATGCTTAGATTAAGCCAGAGATTTTTTATCCTTTTTGTAAAACTAAAAGGAATTGAAAACTGTTTTATATAAGCCGCCATATCTCCCATTGCAAATAAATCTTAAACCTTCTTATATGTATTGTCAAATCCCAGTATTAATAATTTTTATAATTTAAAAAAACCTTGACAATCATCTGTATACTGTATACAATTTTTTCTCTATTAAATCAATAAAAAAGAATATGTCTTATATGTCCTATAAGACCTATATTATTTAGAAATGGCAATAAACTTAGAAGAACAAAAAATACGAGAGCATCCGCTGTTAAGGGAATGGGTTGCAGATGCTGTGCGTGACATGATAGCAAAAGGCAAGCTGAAGCCCGGAGAGCATATATGCGAGATGAGGCTTGCATCAGAGCTTGGCATAAGCAGGACTCCATTAAGAGAGGCAATCAGGCTTCTTGAGACAGAGGGCTTTCTCCATGTTGTGCCAAGAAGGGGCGCTGTTGTAAGGGATATCTCCATAAAGGATGTTACAGAAATATATGAGATAAAGGCTGCATTGGAGGGCTTATCAGCAAGGCTTGCTGCGCATCATTTTAATAAAAAGGATGTTGAAAGGCTAAAAGATCTCAATAATGAGCTTGCTAAGCTTGCTGAAAAGAATGATGTAAACAGGTTTTTTAAAATACATAATCAGTTTCATGATTATTTTCTTCGTGCAAGCGGAAACGAAAGGCTGTATCAAATGAACTGCAGCCTGATAGAGCAGATACACAGATTGAGATTGCTTTCATTTACCTTAGAGGGGCGATTTGAAGAGGCAATTGAGCAGCACGAGAGGATTATAAAGGCATTTGAAAAAAGGGATGCAGCGCTTGCTGAGAGGCTTGTTTCTGAGAATGTAATGATGGGTTACAGGGCAGTAACAACAAAACTTAAACAGACAAAGATAGCTTAATGGATTTAAATGGGTGAGGCTAAATTAAAGGTTGTTCTATTAAAGCATACACCGGAGCCAGAGGCAGTAGTGGCAATGGCAGCAAAGCTTTGCTACAGTTCTGCCAATATAGATGAGTTAAAAAAAAATATAGAGGCAAAGGACCAGAAAAAGTTCATTGAAAAATTAGTAAAGATGGGGCATCTTTCCCCTATAGAGCATATCAGCTTTACATTTGGCATAGAGGGGATATCAAGGGCATGCAGCCATCAGCTTGTAAGGCACAGGCTTGCATCATATTCACAGCAGAGCCAGAGGTATGTGTCGGAAAGAAGTCAGGAGTCAGAAGTCAGAAGTCAGGAGCTAACATTTGATTATATAATTCCACCTTCTATAACAGAGGATAAAGAAGCGAGGGATGCCTTTGAAAGGTTTATGGCTGAGGCGCAGAAGGCGTATGACCTGATTGTTGACAGGCTTAATAAAAAGGGGATTTCAGGTGAGGCAGCCAATCAGGACGCAAGATTTGTGCTGCCAAATGCAGCAGAGACAAAGATTGTTGTAACAATGAATGCGAGGGAACTCTTGCATTTTTTTAATGTCCGATGCTGTGAACGGGCGCAGTGGGAGATTCGTGAGATGGCATTTCAGATGCTTCAGGAGGCAAAGAAGGCAGCGCCTGTTATATTTTCAAAGGCAGGCCCAGGATGTCTTTATGCCCAATGTACTGAGGGCGAATTTTATTGCGGGAAGATAAAAGAGGTAAGAGAGAGGTTTGGAGTGATAAAAGGGTAAATAATGTATAGAAATTCTAAAGAAGGGCGAACATAAAGTTCGCCCCTACAGAATATTAAATAATTCAGTAGGGGCGAATCTTGTATTCGCCCTCAGGAATTT
>JACRON010000250.1 GCA_016214425.1 Nitrospirota bacterium | reverse complement strand
TTCGCTTATAAAAGGCTGGCAGAGCGAGGTGCTTGGCGCAATTTGCGTGCTTGAGGATATAACGGAGCTTGAAAAGCTGAGCGAATTGAAGTCAGATTTTGTCTCCCAGGTGTCCCATGAACTCAGGACTCCGTTGACATCTATCAAGGGCGCAACAAAACTGATACTGCGGGGCAGCACAGGCCCTATTAACGAAAAGCAGACAAAGCTTTTAAAGATAATGAGCGAGGATACTGACAGGCTTATAAATCTGATAAGCGACCTCCTTGATATATCCAAGCTTGAATCAGGAAAGATAAAGATGAAGATGGAGGACTTTGATTTATCCTCTGTATTGCACCAGTGCGTTGAAACTGTTCAATCTCTTGCAAAAGATAAGTATCACAAGGTTTTTGAAAAAATCAACAGCAGCTTAAAAGTAAATGCTGACAAGGACAGGATTAAACAGGTTGTTATCAATCTCCTCAGCAATGCAATTAAATTTACACCTGCTGAAGGGACAATTGAGGTGTCTGCCCGCCAGGTAAACGGGCTTTCAGAGGTATGCGTAAAGGATTCTGGAATAGGCATTCCAAAGGAATTTCAGGGAAAGCTCTTTGAGAAATTTCAGAGGGCAGATAACAGTATGACTGCTGAGGTCCAGGGAACAGGGCTTGGTCTTGCTATCTGCAAGAAGATAGTTGAAGACCATGGAGGTAAAATATGGGTTGAGAGCGAGATAAACAAGGGGAGCAGTTTCTTTTTTACGCTGCCTGGATAATTATTTTTGTCTGGATTCCTGCCAGAAGCACGCAGGAATGACATACTTTCAATAATGTCATACCCGCGGCGTTTTTAAGCGGGAATCCAGAATGAATGAAGAACTGGATTCCGCATCAAGTGCGGAATGACAATAAAGAAGCTTTATCATGATGAAAGGAGAAAAAAATGGAAAGAAAAAAAATACTTGTTGCAGATGACAATAGAAATATTATAGAATTGGTGAAAATGGAGTTTGAGATATTAGACTATGATGTGGTTACAGCTTATGATGGTGAAGATGCACTTAAAAAAATAGAAAAGGAGAATCCTGATCTGGTAATCCTTGATGTTATGATGCCGAAGATAAACGGCTTTGATATATGTATGAAGCTCAGGGATAATCCGACATACAAAGATCTCCCGATTGTAATGCTTACTGCAAAGGGCCAGGAAAAGGACAAGTTCTGGGGGAGGCAGGTTGGTGCTGATGAATATGTAACTAAACCCTTTGAACCAGAGGTATTGGAGCAGATAGTTCATAATCTTTTAGAACATAAAAAAAGCGGCGAGATGCCTCATGCTGTTACAAAACTACCTGGTTATGTCTCAATGCAGAAAGAGATTGAATGGAGAAAAGCACAGAATGAGAAATTTGGGGCATACAATCTGTATTTTGAACCAGAGGCATTTGAAGTCTATGCAAAAAAATACGGAAGTATAAAGGCAGATGAGATTCTGAAGATAGCAGGAAATGTAATAATGGATATTATCAAAAGAAGCGGAGATAACCGAACCTTTCTTGGCCATCTTGGTGATAATACCTTTGTTCTTGTTGGAGATAAGGGAAATACAGGAAAACTTATTCCAGTTATTAAAGAAGAGGTGAACAGCCTTATACCTCTGAAATATGACGATGAAGACAGAAAAAGAGGTTTTGTTTTTTCAAGGACAATCAATGGAGAGCCGCTGAGAGTTCCATTAATTAAATTCGTGGCTGCTGTCAGAGAGTGAGTGTTCGTATTCTAAATGGATAGAAATTGGCACATCCTGAGAAGGCTATATAACTGGGTTCTGCACTGGGCGCATACACCGTATGGAGTTTGGGCATTATTTATACTTGCATTTACAGAATCTTCATTTTTTCCAATCCCGCCTGATGTATTGCTTATCGCGCTTGCAATATCAATACCTGCAAAATCATTCAGATATGCCTTAATATGCTCAATAGGCTCTGTTATTGGCGGACTATTTGGCTATCTTATCGGGTATGGCTTTATGGATATAGTTGGCTTTCGTATTATAGAATTCTATGATTTGCATGCGCAGTATGAAAAACTCAAAATTTCTTATGAGAAATATGATGTCCTGATAGTTTTCATAGCCGCATTTACACCAATACCATATAAGCTTATCACTATTACTGCAGGCGCATTCAATATTAATATTCTTACCTTTACAATAGCATCTATTGTCGGCAGGTCAGCAAGATTCTATCTTGTTGCATGGCTGTTACACAGGTACGGCCAGAAGATAAAGGAAATTATTGAAAAATATTTTGACATCCTCTCCATTATATTTGTTATCCTTCTAATCCTCGGTTATGTTGTTATAAAAAAGATAGTAGGTTAATCTTTTTTCTTAGCGAGAATCATCTCAAGAATGTGAGTCAATTCATAGGTAACAAATTAGTTTACATATTTAATAAAAAGGTATATATTCTATAAATCAATCATGGAGGTAATCTAAGAGCGTGATGAACTTCCGTGAGCTTAT
>JACRON010000211.1 GCA_016214425.1 Nitrospirota bacterium | reverse complement strand
TTTAAGGATGCCAAGATGCTCAATAATTTGAGCGTGGTAAGCGACGGTGTTGAGGCTATAGCCTTTCTTCGGCGACAGGATAAGTATAAAGCCGCGCCCAGGCCAGATATTATTCTGCTTGACCTGAATCTGCCCAAAAAAGACGGCCGTGAGGTGCTGGCAGAGATAAAGGCTGATGACAAATTGAAAAGTATCCCTGTTGTAATATTGACCATTTCCAAGGATGAAGAGGATATTCTGAAAACATACAAGCTCCATGCTAATTGTTATGTTACAAAGCCTGTTGACCTTGAACAGTTCCTAAAGGTAACAAAATCTATAGAGGATTTCTGGCTCGGCATTGTAAAGCTGCCGCCAAAAGGTGAACCTAAATGAAAGACGAAGTAATTAGGGTTCTCATAGTTGAGGATGACACTGCTTATGTAAGATTAACAAATGAGCTGTTGAAGGAAAATAGTCGGGTTAAATTTGAGTTGATACATGCCAAAAGGTTCAATGATGCATTGAAGCGCCTAAATAGCGAAGCCTTTGACGCAGTGCTGTTAGACCTTAATCTGCCTGACAGCAGGGGAATCAATACCTTTGAAAGGCTGTATGCTGAATCACCCGGTATGCCAATAGTTGTTCTTACAAGCCTTGAAGACGATGAGCTTGGTGTTTTAACTGTTCAAAAAGGGGCGCAGGACTACCTGAGCAAGGGCCGGGTAGATGGAAACCTGCTTGCCTGTTCAATCCAGTATGCTTTGGAGCGAAAGCGCGCTGAGGAGGCGCTAAAGCAGTCGCATGAGCAGATGCGCAACCTTTCTGCGCACCTGCAGACCGTAAGGGAAGAGGAGAGGGCAAACATCGCACGGGAGATTCATGACGAACTTGGACAGATATTAACTGCTTTAAAAATGGACTTGTCATGGATATTAAAAAAATACAGCGACCATAAATCATTATTTGAGAAAACAGAATCCATGTCAAGAATTGTTGATGCGACCATTCAATCGGTTAAGCGGATATGCACAGAATTGAGGCCTCGGGTATTAGACGACCTCGGCCTTGCTGCTGCAATTGAATGGCATGCAGAAGAATTTAAAAAGCGTTCGGGAATTGCCTGTGAGGTAGATTTTAATCCTGAAGAGATTGTCCTTGATAAAGACCGTTCCATAGCAATCTTCCGTATCTTTCAGGAGACACTGACAAATATCGCCCGTCATGCAAACGCAACAACAATCAATGTAAGAATGGAAAAAAAGGACGGCAGATTGTTGTTAGCAGTAAGAGACAATGGCAAAGGGATTACAGAAAAACAGATTTCTGACCCTAATTCATTTGGCTTAATAGGGATGCGGGAGCGCGCTGTTTTTCTTGGAGGTGATTTTCAAATCAGCGGCACCCCAAATAACGGGACAACAGTTACAGTAAATATTCCATTAAGGGAGAAGGCAAATGATTAAAATACTCATTGCAGACGACCATGCAATTGTGAGGAAAGGCCTTAAACAGATACTCGCTGATGCCCCTGTCGCAGTCTTAACAGATGAAGCAGGCAGCGGTCAGGAAGCGCTCAAAAAGGTGCGGGAAAATGATTATAATGTAGTCTTGCTGGATATCTCCATGCCTGGAATGAGCGGTGTGGATGTCCTAAAGCAATTAAAGAGTGAAAAGCCAAAACTCCCTGTTCTTATATTGACCATGCATCCTGAGGAGCAATATGCAGTTAGGATTTTAAAGGCAGGCGCCTCAGGATATTTGACAAAGGAGAGCGCGCCTGACGAATTGATATCTGCAATACAGAAGGTTTCGCAAGGCGGAAAGTATATCAGCCCCTCCCTTGCAGAAAAACTGGCTTCTGATTTAGACCACGATATCAGGCAGCCTCTGCATGAGATGCTCTCAGACAGGGAGTATCAGATAATGACCATGCTCGCCTCAGGAAAGTCAACTAAGGAGATTGCACAGGAATTATCTTTGAGTATGCCTACTGTAAGCACCTATCGCTCCCGTATTTTGCAAAAGATGAACCTGAAAAACAATGCAGAATTGATTAATTACGCAATAAAGAATAATCTTCTGTAGAATAAATTCTACATTTCAATAAGTAAAAATTCTACAAAAAAATCATAATTTCAATGATTGTTTTATTTGGCCTGATGCTGTATATTTTGAAAAAATTAGAGACTTCCCGCCATGTCAGCAGCGACAACAGAAATTTGAAAGGAGGCCGCCGTTATGAAAATTTCTAATTTAAATTTTCAGGAGATGGAAAAAAAAGAAAGCAGGAAATCAGTCCTTAAGAGGTGGGCAAGCCTGAACAACAATGACAATAACAATGATAGCGATAATGCACACCATTTCTCTGTTATTAAGTTCCCTCAGATCGGGAAAGGGCTTTCCTTCGTAGTCGGCGACAACTGGACAGAAATTATAGGGAGTGTGATCGCCTTGTATAAGGTGATATCTGTAGAAGATGTTATCATCCCTGCTGGGAGATACAGGTGTTTCAAGATATGCGAGGAGATAGAAGGCTGCAAAAAGAGCTATTTTTGGTTTACCCCTGATGTTGGCCTTGTTAAGTTTGATATAGCCGGCATAAAGGGAGCCCTTCAAAGTTTCTCATATGAAAAAGCGCTATAGGATATCCCAAAATCCATTTGCCGCCATGCCACTTTCCTATCTTTTTTTCAATGATTTTATCAAAGGGTATAAATATCAGTGTCCTCAGGGAATATTGTTGAATTTTTAACTAACTGTTAACCTGCTAAAATTACACAAAAAGTTATTGACAAGTGCGGGATATTTGCATAAAATTATCAGTCCCCGCTCCGTAGCATTGCGGAGGACGGGTTCTATATCAAACAAAAAGGATTTTTGATGGCAGTCGGGGATTTAAAGACTAATAATTATTGTGATTTTATAGTAGACCGCGAGCAGGAGCGGTGCATTCAGTGCCAGGTCTGCGTTCGGCAGTGCCCTTATGGCACAAATATATATAAAGAAGCGGACAATATCGTTGTAAGCGACTTTTCCCTTTGCACAGGATGCCATCGCTGCGAGGCAATGTGTCCCACAGGCTGTATTACTATCAGACGCAATACGAGCCAGTTCAGGGAGCATGCAAACTGGCAGGCTGCTGATATAAAGAATATCTACAAGCAGGCAGAAACTGGCGGGGTGCTTTTAACTGGCATTGGGTGTGACAAGGATTACCCCATCTATTGGGACCATATCCTGCTTGATGCATGTCAGGTTACAAACCCTTCAATAGACCCATTAAGGGAGCCAATGGAGCTCCGCACATTTCTTGGAAGAAAACCAGATACACTTGAGTTTGAGGAAAAAGCAGGAAAGATAAGCTTGAAAACAGAGCTTGCGCCTCAGCTTGTCTGCGATATCCCTATACTCTTTTCTGCAATGTCTTATGGCGCTGTTAATCTGAATTTCTGCGAGGCATTGGCAAGGGCAGCAGAGGCATCAGGCACATATTACAATACAGGCGAGGGCGGCCTGCACAGGACGCTCTTTAAATACGGAAAAAATACCATTGTTCAGGTTGCATCAGGAAGATTCGGCGTTGATAAGGCATATCTTGATGCAGGCGTTGCCATTGAGATAAAGATTGGACAGGGCGCAAAACCAGGCATTGGCGGACATCTGCCTGGTGAAAAGGTTAGCAAAGAGGTGTCTTTGACAAGGATGATACCAATCGGCACAGATGCGCTTTCACCTGCGCCGCACCATGACATATATTCCATTGAGGATTTAAGACAGCTCATCTATGCCTTAAAAGAGGCGACTGATTATACAAAACCAGTATCAGTCAAAATCTCTGCTGTTCATAATGCAGCAGCCATTGCAAGCGGTATTGTTCGCGCAGGCGCTGATATTGTTGCAATTGACGGCGTCAGGGGCGGAACAGGCGCTGCGCCGACAATGATAAGGGATAATGTTGGCATACCAATAGAGCTTGCGCTTGCAGCAGTTGACCAGAGGCTGCGCGATGAGGGGATAAGGAATCAGGCATCCATCATAGCTGCCGGCGGATTCAGGAACAGTTCAGATATTATAAAGGCAATTGCTCTTGGCGCAGATGCAGTTTATATTGGCACGCCTGCAATGATTGCAGTTGGCTGCACAGTCTGCCAGAAGTGTTATACAGGAAAGTGCCCGTGGGGCATTACAACAAATGACCCGTATCTTGCAAAGAGGCTGAATCCTGATATTGGGGCAGAGCAGCTTACTAATCTCTTGAAGGCATGGGCAAGGGAAATCAAGGAGTTTATGGGCGCAATGGGCATAAATGCCATTGAGAGCATAAGAGGCAACAGGGAGAGGCTGCGCGGCGTTAATCTTACTGAAAAAGAATTAAAGATACTTGGAATCAAGCATGCAGGAGAATAGATGAAGAGGGTTTATCCAAAAGAGGATGCATGTATAGACTGTAAGCTCTGCGAGGTTGCGTGCCTTGTTGAGCATTCAGAGACAAAGGATATTTTTAAGGCGTATAGAGAAACGCCAAGGACCCTTTCAAAGGCATTTGTTGAAGAGGATGGCCCTAATTCCATTTCTATACAGTGCAGGCACTGCACAGACGCGCCTTGTATTGATGCGTGCATTACTGGCGCGATGCAGAGGGCAGATGACGATTCCCCTGTGATTATTGACAGGGATAAGTGCGTTGGGTGCTGGATGTGCATCATGGCATGTCCATTCGGCGCAATACAGATGGATGTAAGAAAAAAGGACAAGCACAAGGTATCATCAAAATGCGATTTATGCCCGGGCAGGAATATCCCTGCCTGTGTTGAGATATGCCCGAACAGGGCGCTATTTTTTGAGGATAGAGAATGAAGTATCTGATTATTGGAAATTCTGCTGCAGCAGTTGGATCTGTTGAGGCAATAAGAAAAAAGGATAAAAAGGGCGAAATCACCATTCTTTCAAAAGAGC
>JACRON010000144.1 GCA_016214425.1 Nitrospirota bacterium | reverse complement strand
TGCCCAGCCGCCAAGAATCACGCCATAAGTCCCGATAGAGCCTAATGCAAATATATATAGAATGCCAATATTCAAATCTGTAATATACAGATGTATTGTTCTGTCAATTGTAATGCCAAATAATTCAAGGTGCAGAGGAAAATCCCTGCCAAATGGTATTACTGCAAAGGCTATTAATGCAGGTATAAGCGTAATTACAGGCGCTGATATAAAGATAATCTTATTTGATGCAGAAGGGATAATAATCTCTTTTAGGAAGAGCTTTATACCATCTGCAAAAGGCTGCAGGATTCCAAAAGGCCCGACGCGATTCGGGCCAAGCCTGTCCTGCATAAAGCCGAGGACACGGCGCTCCAAAAGGGTAAGCAAAGGCACTACTGTCAGCACAGTGCCCATCACAACACCAATGGTCATCATTATGATTGTTAAACTGATTATGAGGTTGATGTCTAAGCTCAATTAAACCTTCCTTGTTTAATGTGTCTTCTCCAAAACCTTTATCTTCTTTTCATGGTCACTTGTAATATTAAAGATTGTATCCATCTCAGAGTGAACACGATTAAAATGTCCTTCTACTTCAGCCATAAATCTATTTACTTTATTTTCTAAATTATCCACTTTGATCTTTAGGTCACCTACATCCTTCTTTAGGCCACCGACATCCTCCTTTAGGTCGCCAACATCTTTCTTTATCTCTCCCTGCCCTGCCTTTAAATCAAGAATATGCTCAATGACCCTATTTAACAGATTCTCATCCGACATAGTAATCACTCTCCTTTTAAATCCCCCTCTAATGCTCCGGCACATGCCTCTCTACTGCCACAAAGGTTGTTTTAAAATAATTCGCCTTTGTATCCTTATCAATATCTATCTCGCACAGATTCCTTACAGCAGGATACATAAAATGCTCAGGATAAAACAGAAGTCCTTCTGGTATCCTGTCTGTAACCTCCACCTTTACCTTAACCTCTCCATTTGCATTCTTTAACAATGCCCTGTCGCCTTCTATAATGCCGAGCCTGTCAGCGTCAATCGGGTTTATCTTAAGCCTTCCCTCTGGAAGTATCCTTACAGGTCCTTCTGAATAGCCGCTCAGTTTTCCAGAATGGAAAAGAACTGGTCCGAGCATTAGTTTAAATGGAAATTTTGCAGGCAGCTTCTCTTCTTTCCTTTCATACTGTTCCTTTAAATCCTTGAGAGAAATCTTCACATAATCCCCTATTGCATCCTTTTCATCTTCTGCCCTGCTTCCCTCAATAACCTGCGCAATCTCTTTTAATATTGCATCTGCATTATCATAATCCATTGGATAACCCATCTTCTCTGATAAGGCAGAGAATATCTGATAGTCAGGTCTTGACTCTCCAATAGGATTAATCGCAGATTTAATCTTTTGTGCACGGCCCTCCATATTTGTAAATGTGCCGTCCTTTTCTGCAAAAGAAGAAGCAGGAAGCACAATATCAGCAAGCTCGCATGTTGCTGTTGGAAATAAATCCTGACACACAAGGAAATCCAACTTTTGCAGGGCCTCGTAGAATTCAGACTTCTGCGGAAATGTGCCAGCAGGGTTCTCGCCGATTACATACAGCGCCTTTATCTTTCCCTTTAATACGCCATTAAATATTTCAGAAATAGTCATGCCTTTTTTAGAAGGTACTTTCTTATCCCATATCTTTGAGATAATCTCCCTGTGCTTTGCATCACCTGCATTTAAGAATCCCGGCAGGAACTCAGGCGCTGCGCCCATCTCTAATGCGCCATATTCATTATTCTCATCGCATAATGGCAGAACGGCCGTTCCCTTGCTGTCTATATTGCCTGTTAAAATACAGAGGTCTAAAAGATTCAGAGAGCTCTTATATCCGTCTTGCTGATGCGTAATCCCCTGTCCAAAAATTATTACACCCTTCTTTGCCTTTGAATATGCCTTTGCTGCTTGAATAATATCTTTTTTGCTGATGCCGGTTTTTGTTTCAATCTTCTCAAACGAAAGCCCCTTTAATGCGCTGTTGAGATTATCAATGAATTTTTTGTGCCATTTGTATGCCTTCTTATCATACAGCCCTTCCTCAAGAACTGCCTTTATAATGCCATGAATAAACCATCTTTCTGAACCAGATTTTATTATCAGATTTTGTGCGGCAAATTTGGTGATATCCGTATCCCTGACATCTGCAGCAATCAGCTCTGCGCCTCTCTTTGCAGCCCTTCTCACCTTTAATCCTGCTATAGGATTCACCTCTGTTATATTTGCGCTGATTAATAGTATCACATCTGCATTTGCAACATCGTCTAAAGATGCCTCAAATCTCTTATTGCCAATGACCTGCTTTATGGCGCTCATTGCATTTATATAACCGTACCTTGCTGCGCTGTCTATATTATTTGTGCCGATTGTAAGCCTCATGAACTTCTGGAAAATATATATATCCTCATTTGTGCAGTGTCCTGTAATAATGCCTGCAATTGCATCAGACCCATTCTTTTCTATAATCTTCTTGAACCTATCTGCAATGATATCTGTTGCCTCATCCCATGATGTTGGCTCAAGTTTGGTATTTGTCTTTATTAATGGCGTTGTAAGCCTCTTTTTATTATTCACAAAACCATATCCGAATCTGCCGCGGATACAGAGGCTGCCCTCATTAACGCCTTTTTCATAATCTGTAATTACACGAAGAACCTCGCCATTCCTTGTCTCAAGGCTAAACTGGCATCCGCACCCGCAGTATGTGCATATTGTCTCTGTCCTCTTTGTCTGCCACGGCCTTGCTTCATACTTAAAGAACTTGCTTGTTAATGCGCCAACAGGGCATATTGATACACAGGAGCCGCAGTATTCGCAGTCAAAAACACTTCCGCCCATGAATGGCCCGATCTCAGTATGGCTGCCTCTGTTGTATGCAGTAAGATTTGTTACACCCTGCACCTCGTCGCAGACCCTTACGCATCTCAAACACCTGACGCATCGGTCAAGCTCCCTGTCAATAAGCGGGTCATTTGTATCTATAGTATATTCCTCTATATCCTCTGCATAGCGCCTGAATCCAGAGCCGAATTTGAATACAAGGTTCTGAAGCTCGCACTCCCCGCCCTTGTCGCATATAGGGCAGTCCAACGGATGATATGTAAGGACAAACTCCAGCATCCCCTTTCTTGCCTTTTCTATCTCAGGGGATTCTGTTGTTACAACCATGTTGTCGCATACCCTTGTTGTGCATGCGGTCTGGAGCTTTGGCATCTTTTCTATCCTTACAAGGCAGAGCCTGCACCCGCCATAGGGCTGTAATTCTGGGTGATAGCAGAGTGTTGGAATTTCTATACCAGCCATCTTTGCTGCCTCTGTAAGGAGCATGTTGGCTGGAGCTTCAACTATTTTGTTATTGATTGTTAATTTAACTGCTGCCATAATATTAAATTAAATCCGAAATCCCAAATTCTAATTTCTAAACAATATCTAAATTCAAATTTCCAAAACCATTTTGAATTTAGGTCATTTGAACTTGTTTAGAATTTAGATATTAGGATTTAGTGCTTCTCCTTTATAAACAATACCTGCTATGCCTATAATTTACCGGACACCTCTTTTCTTCTATATGAATCAGATATTCATCCTTAAAATGCTTTATCGTGCTTAATACTGGATTTATTGCGCCATCGCCAAGAGGGCAGAAGGTCTTGCCTTTCATGTTGTCGCAGATATCAAGCATCAAATCTATATCTTCTATTTTGCCTTCATTATTTACAACAACCATGCAGACTGTCTCATCCATTACCATAACTGCGCCAGAGCCGAGCATGGAGCCGACAGCGCCAACAGACTCATAATCCATATTCACATCTATATGCTCAGGCTTTAATACAGGTGTTGATGCGCCGCCAGGTATTATTGCCTTAAGGTTTTTTCCATCTTTGATACCGCCTCCATATTTATAGATTAAATCCTTTAAAGGCGTGCCCATTATAAGTTCATAATTGCCCGGCTTATTTACATGGCCGCTTATTGAATATATCTTTGGCCCAGGACATTTTTCCGGACCCATTGCCTTAAACCAGTCTGGCCCATTTTTTACAATATGTGACACATTTGCAAGTGTCTCAACATTGTTTATAACAGTTGGCTTGTTCCATACACCGACATTAACAGGAAATGGCGGCTTTATCCTTGACTGCCCGCGCTTTCCTTCAATAGATTCTATTAATGCTGTCTCCTCGCCGCAAACATAGGCGCCAGCGCCCTTGTGCACATAAAGGTCAAAGTCAAATTTCTTGCCAAGAATTTTTTTGCCTAAGAAGTCTTTTTTATATGCCTGTGCAATCGCCCTTCTCAGCACATCAGCGCCATAGGCATATTCGCCTCTGATATAAATGTAGCAGGCAGCAGCGCCAATTGCATAGCCTGATATTATTATACCCTCTATTAATTGATGGGGGTCTTTTTCAATAATGGGCCTGTCCTTGTAAGTTCCAGGCTCGCCTTCATCAGCATTGCACAAAAGATAGCGCGGCGTATTCTTGTCTGCTGCTGCAAATTCCCATTTCTTTCCAGTTGGGAAACCAGCGCCGCCCCTGCCGCGAAGGCCTGATTTTTGGACAATATCTATTACATCCTTTGGCGTATATTCGGATAACGTCTTATTAAGGGCGCTGTAACCGCCATTTGCCATATAGACATCAATATCCGTTGAGTTCGGCTTATTTATGTTTTTTAGTAAGATGTCGTTCATATTAAAATAATCCACTCTCCCCTTGTGGGAGAGGGATAGGGTGAGGGGTT
>JACRON010000222.1 GCA_016214425.1 Nitrospirota bacterium | reverse complement strand
GGCGGCTCCTTTGAAGACTGGTCAAATACTACAGAGCTTCAGGTAGCCACAACTAAGATAGGGTCTTTTAAGGACTGGAGGCAATAAGATGTGGGATGGCCTTATAATTGGTGCCCTCTTTGGTTTTGCCCTGCACAGGGGCGGTCTGACAAGGTACTCCAGAATTATTGGCACCCTGCTGATGAAGGACTTTAAGGCAATGAAATTCATGTTCGCAGGACTTGCCATCACTACACTCATCTATGGCATGGGTGACCTCCTTGAGCTTGGGCCAGCCCAGAGGATCAATGGATACTTTGGTATGGGTCATATCATTGGCGGTATCCTCTTTGGCGCAGGGATGGGACTTGCTGGCCTCTGACCCGGGACATGTGTGGCTCGGTGGGCTGCGGGAAAATTTCTGATAATTGCAGGCATACTGGGGCTTACTACAGGTGTCCTTGTTTATAATGCCCTCTTTCCCATACTAAGTGGCTTAGGAGGGGAACAGCAATTCGTAACACTCCCCATGCTCCTTGAGATGCGCTACGGTTATGTTGCACTCGGCCTCGGCACAATGCTTCTCGGCATGAGTTTTTTCTTAGACAGATATGACCCTGCAAAAAAGTTTGATCAGGAGCAAAAGAATCTACCTGTATTAAAGAAGGAATGGGGCTGGCTTTCAACAAGTGCGATTGCAGGACTGGCAATTGCAATTAGTGCCTTTAGGGGTGAGTATCTATCCTTTTCTGGCGGGCTTCTGGCACTGGTTGCCCATGTGGCCTCTTTCTTAAACCATCCACTCCAGAGCGCCCCTCTACTCAGTACAAGCACAGCATGGAGAGCTATGCTGTTTTTGGGGCTCATCCCCGGTGCATTCTTAAGCAGCCTCCTCGCAGGGGCGGTAAGGCAGGAAAGTGTTACGCCTCTGTTTCAGGCAGCCTTTGGGAGGAGATTTTACCTTCGTATTGTAACGACCTTTTTCGCAGGGATACTTATGGTTGTTGGCGCCTTAACAGGCGGAGGATGCACAACAGGCGCATTTATGTCAGGCTGGCCAACACTTTCTATTGGCAGCTTTGTGATGGGCATGACCTTCTTTGGCACAGCCATGATGACCGCACACATCCTCTACTTTAGAAAATACCACCTTGTGCATGAGGTAAAAGGGAAAGAGCACCTGAATCTTTCAAATGATTAAAGAGGGACATCTATGTTAGAAAAGCTCAGACTAAAAAGAAGGGCCTTTATTAAATATGCAGCCCTTCTCCTTGGTGGAGGCGCAATATTTGCATATTTCAGAAAGGCGCTTGATTTCCTCTGGCCTGCTGAGGATGCCTATGTCTCAAAGGATCTCCGTGATGTAAGCGCAGAGACACAGGAGCTTTACCGCTCTGAGTTTATATATACAAGGGGAGACAGCACAGGCTATTCGCCGCACTGCGTAAATTGCAAGGGTAACTGCGCATGGCAGACCTTTGAAAAGGAAGGAAGGGTTGTAAGGGAAGAGCAGGTGTCAAGCTATCCTCAAATCAGCCCTGATATACCTGATGCAAATCCGCGGGGCTGCAATAAGGGCGCCCTGCATTCACAATCCCTTTACGAAAAGGACCGCATCCTTTATCCCATGAAGAGGACAGGTGCACGGGGTGAGGGGAAATGGAAGCGGATAGGCTGGGACGAGGCAGCAGAGGAGATTGCAGAAAAGATTGCAGAGCTTGAAGGCAAAAAGGAGTTTAACAAACTCATGGTCTGGCGCAACCATTGCCTACGGCATCTCCACAGTCGGCTGCTCCTCAGAGGCATGGTATGAAGCAGACTATCTTCTTGTCTGGGGGATAAATCCAACTGTTTCAAGGATACCTGATGCGCATTATATATGGGAGGGAAAATACAGGGGCGCAAGGGTTGTCTCCATATCGCCTGACTACAATCCCACAGCAAGGCAGAGCAGCCAATGGATCCCCATAAACCCCGGCACAGACAGCTTCTTTGCAATGTCCATGATAAATGTAATTATAAAAGAAAAATTATACGATGCTGAATTCATTCGTGAGCAGACAGACCTGCCCTTTTTAGTCAAGACAGGCGACAAAAAACTCCTCCGCAAATCTGATATGGTGAGGGGCGGGAGCGAGCAGATATTTTATTTCTTTGATGAGAAGTCCTCCAGTGCAGTAGAGGCCACTGGAAGCATGGGGAGCAATGAAGCCACCCTTCGCCTCGTTGAGATCAAGCCTGCCCTTGAAGGGATATTTAAGGTAAAAAACAGCGAAGGCAAAGAGATTGAGGTGACAACTGCCTTTGAGCAGTTAAAGAAAGAGGCAGAAAAATTCCCGCCTGAAACAGCGCAAAAATATACAGGCATACATCCAAGCATAATCTATAATGAGGCGAGAAGATTCGCAAATGCCAAAAAGGCAGTAGTCCTCCTCGGCTACCGCATACACAAATACTTCTGGGGTGTCCTTACCTGCTGGGAGGCGGCATTAATGCTTGCACTCACAGGCCATGCAGGAAGGAGGGGCGGCCTTGACATAGACAACGAGTGGGCGCTCGGAGATTTTGGCGCTGTCTCTTCGCCAAAGCCTGCTCGCTTTGGCTCAGGCTCCCTTGGCGAATGGAAGGACGGGGAGATGTGGAGGAGCTTCTTATCCCATTATGATGATAAGGAGCTAAAGAGGAGGGCAGGCATTGACAAGAAGGAACTTTTGGCGCTGATAGACGCTGCCATAAAAAAAGAGGGCTTTGCATACTTTGACAAGCCAAAGGTGATGCTCCTCTTCCACGACAATAAATTTGAAAGGAACAATGCCCAGAAGCAGACAGAGAAGGCGCTCCTGGATTCGCTGGAGCTCTATGTCAATGTAAACTACCGATGGGACTCCTCTGCTATCCTCGCTGATATTGTGCTTCCGAGCATCACAAACTACGAGGGATGGGAATTAAGGGCGGATCCGGGTTATTCGCGATTTGCAAATGCAATGATACCGCCAAAGGGATTAAAGCTCCCTGGAGAGGTCAAATCAGAATGGGAGATATGCTTGCTCCTGTCAAAAAAGATTCAAGAGGTTTCAAAGAGAAGGGGAATTGCCAAGATAGAAGACAAAGAATTTAAGGTTACAAGAGACCTGAACACGATCTATGATGATTTTATTACCATAGGTGACAAAAAGATTACCAGTGAGAAAGAGCTTCTTGAGTGGGCTCTCACTGCATCATCAGCATCAACAGGAGGCGCGGATTTATCTTCGCTCAGCAAGAGGGGCTTTGTTAAACTTGACAGTCCTGCTGGACAGACAAGCCCTCTCTATCCAGACAAGCCTTTCTATCCCTTTGAGCCGCAGGTCTATCTCAAGCTTCCATATTCCACCCTTTCCGGAAGGCAGCAGTTCTATGTTGACCATGAGCTTTATATGAGGCTCGGCTGTGCAGCGCCTACTGCCAGAAAGCCTGTCAGGCCGAGCAAATATCCCTTTGCCTATTACAATCCCCATACCCGTTATGGGATACATTCTACATGGAGAACAGGCAAGTATCATCTAAGACTCCAGCGTGGTGTTCCATATATCTGCATAAACCCGAAGACAGCCCTAAGCAGGGGGATAAAGGATGGGGATAAGGTCAGGGTGTTTAATGATATAGGAGAGATGTTTGCAATGGCAAAGCTCCATCCCGGCACGGCAAAGAATTTAATCTGGACAGAGCATGCATGGGAGAATTTCCAGTTCAAAGACAGAAAGGGGTTTAACAATGTTATTGCAGGCATACTTTCACCATTAGAGCTTGCTGGAAATTATGCGCACATGAGCTTTAATCCCTTTTGGGATGGAAACCAACTGATGAGCGAATCCTCTGTAGACATAGAAAAGGTGAAGGCATAGATGAGACAGATTGCAATGGTCATAGATTTAAACAAGTGCCTTGGGTGCCAGACCTGCACAGCAGCGTGCAAGACCCAGTGGACAAACAGAAATGGCAGGGAGTATATGTACTGGAACAATGTGGAGACCATGCCGGGAAAGGGCTATCCAAAGGATTGGATGAATTACAATGCTGGCTGGGATAAAGAGGGGCAGTTGAAAATCGGCGACCTGCCGCAGATACCTGAAGACTACGGCATACCATGGGAATACAATTATGAGAAACTTGCAAATGGAAAAGAATCTCTTCTCAGGCCGGAAAAGGAGCCTGAATGGGGCCCGAACTGGGATGAGGATGTGGGTGATGGGGAATATCCCAATTCTTATTATTTTTATCTCCCTCGTATATGCAACCACTGCTCAAAGCCTGCCTGCCTTGCAGCATGCCCTATGAAGGCCATACGCAAGAGGGAAGAAGACGGCATTGTGCTGGTTGATTTACAAAGATGCCGAGGTGTAAGAAACTGCATTCAGGCATGTCCGTATAAGAAGGTCTATTTTAATCCAAAAAGGGCAAAGGCAGAGGAAGGGATACCCGGACAATCTGAAAAGTGCATCTTCTGCTTCCCAAGAATAGAAAAAGGACTTCCACCTGTGATAAGGGTGAGGTTACTAATGAGCCAAGAATTCCAATTGAATATTTAAAGAAACTCTTTGGCTTGGAGGTGGAGAAGGCATTAAAGATACTTCAGGAGGAGATGGAAAAAAAGGCAAAGGATGAAAAATCAGAGCTGTTGGACATCCTTATTTCCTACAGGCAGAAGGAGATGTTTAAGGCGTAGGGACAAGCCGCAGCACCGACAACTGCTAGGATTTGTATTGTCAGTCTTTTCTGCCATGTGATGTGGGCAAAGCATTTTTAAAATGAATTTTGAAGGTTCGACCCTTTCTTTCCCTCTTTCCAAAGAGGGAGTGTCGTTGTTGGTGCTGTTAGGCGGCGTGCAATCGATTCGTCAAGGGGGTTTCGGTTTTTCTTCAATTTCAGTTTCGTAAGTTAGATGAGATAGCCAACTATGTACCTCTTCATATACCCGAGCCACAATTTGTTCGCTCCTCGTGTCGCGGATCCGCTTTACCTGAAGTTCCCAAGAATCTATGAGTTCTTCTATTATTCTGTCAATTTTCTGTTGAAATTCTGTGTTGGCGGGTCTTATGTCATCCTTGATAAGGAAATGTGGGTTAGGCGGGAATTTTATGATAAGTTCATAATGTTGGAGTTGCTCAATCAATCGGTGTTCAAGCTTCGGTTTCTTTCCGAACCAGTGTATAATGTATGCATAATGATCTATGGCGGATTTGTCGCAAATCGCTATTTTAGATCCAGATTCACGTCGAAGCTGTTCATGAAAAATCCATAATTGAGCTTTTAGGGTTGTGGTAGCTCCGACTGGGTAAGGGCATAATCTAGCAACGTCAGGAATAAATTCGATATCACTACGGCAAAGTTTGGATTTTACATACTCAAATGCTGTCGTTTTACCCACTCCATGGGAGCCAATCAGTACGCACAGTTTTGCCATTGCTCTAAGAGTTGTCCTTTGTTTAACGTAAGCTCAAAGTCACAGCATAGTGATTCAATTCTGGGCAAAATCTCCCTAAAGACAGAGACGATTTTGTCTGAGGAATTACCCGCTTTAGCAAAGCTGATAGCGAGTATAAAGGAAGTCAAGTAGATTTTTGATATTTCGTCTAGAATTGATCTTGCACGTTGTAGTACAGGGTTTTTCCCATTTGTCAAGCGAAGAGTTTCGTCATACAAATTAACTCGTGCAGAAAGCATCTTACTGTCAACCGAAGCGAATAATTCTTCGACCTCTTCCATAGCGAGTGAGAGTTCTCTTATCCTTTCATCTCGAAACTTTGGATAAAGAATAAAGGGGGTGGACCTTTGTCTATCAAAACGACCAGTCCGCAGCATTTCAGAATAAATGTCCGTACCCGGGAAGCCAAGGCTGCTTCTGCAAATTGCTGTCGTGCGAAATAGCTGATCTATGGAATAAAGGTATTCCAAGTTTTGTCTCAGTGATTCAAACGTACTGACTTCAGTATACATTATGAACCCTATCATCAGCGAAATATTGTATTTGTTTAGTAACTTGATGATCACTTCGTTCTGGGACACCTTTATGTCTTTTCTTAGATGTTTCAGGTCATTATCATTTGCTGATTCTAGTCCTATGAAAATACACTTCATTCCTGCTGCGTGTAGCTCAGATAGTAACTCCTCATGACGTAAGAAAACATCAGTTCTGCAAAGTGGCCGAAAAGAAATTGATGGCAGTTTCTCTTTCAAGAGTCTTGAAAGACTAATAGTTCTCAGTATACTATTTAGTGAGCCGTCAATGAAGATGTCATCGTTTATCGGGAAATTTGTGACCCCATACTTTTGATTCAAAAAAATCATTTCCCTAACGACATCTTCTATTGAACGATAGCGGATTTGCCGCTGATAGAAAGCAGGAGTCGTACAAAAGGAACAACGATAGGGACAACCTCGCGAAGTGAGTATGCGCGCTGAATTGCTTTTTCCTATTGATTCAAGGGTAGGGCGAACAGGCCAATGGAGTTCGTCCAGAGATGACGGGAGGAGAGGTGTCCCTGAGTGCATGATCTGTCTGTGTTTGCGAAAAAAAATGCTAGGCACTTTCTCTAAGTGGGAGCCTTTGGATTCCAAAGCCTTCGAAAGTGCTAAGGCAGTTAACTCTCCGTCACCGGCCACCACAATGTCAGCACACTCTATATGTTTCAAAAGATCAGCCCCCATGTGTGTGGAAAGATGACCGCCGAAGACAAAAGGTATTGTCGTCAAATTTTTTAGGAATTTGCCAAACTCTATAGACCACTCAATTGACAAGGATGTTGGGCTGATGCCAACCCACAATGGCTGGGCTAAGAACACCTGCTCTGCAACCACCCGAGGTAACCGATAGTTGCCTTCAATATTCAAAATACTGACATCGTATCTAGAATTTCGCAAGTATGAAGCAACGTATTCCAGCCCTATATGTTCGTTTCCTGCAAGACTCGCACCAAGCCCTCTATATGCGCGGGTTGGCGGATGAATCAAGTAGATTTTTGGGTAGGCAGATTTGTTCATGGAGAAATTCTCTCTCTATATCTGGACCAACCGACAATTGTTCCAAAGACTATCGCGAGTTGGAATATACCAATCAAGGCCTCACAGGAAACCAGCAATTTTCCCAAATTGGTTTTTGGAGTAATATCTCCATAACCAAGAGTGGTTATGGTGACAGTACTGAGATAAATAGATTGAATGGGTTGTAAACGTTCAACATAGACGAGCAAAGATGCGAACAGAAATATGTAGCTGATGAAATTAACACTCATAATAGCGATTGTCCTTTTAGCAGATGTCACTTTTCCAGGCCCTGCTGCGTTAAACTTATCTGAGAAAAAATGTGCAAAATAGGCAACAGTTAGCTCAAGTAATAGTAATATGGTAGCCAGACGTGCGAAGAAGCTTTGGTTGTTAGATAGAACCAAGAGTAAACTGAAAATTAGTCTTAAGACAACAAATATATCTGTTGTGTTCTGATAGATAAGATTCGTTCTTTCGATACCTAACTTATGCCACAATTTTTGGAACCACCATACCGGGGATATCCAGTACATAGAAACAATCAAAGACAGAATCCAAAGAATAAGAGTTTTACTTTCCGAATTCTCTTGTTGCATATTATCCATGGAAGATACCCCTCCTTCTGGTTTCTAAATCGATTGCGTGCCGCCTGTCGTTCAAGCGTAAACGGCATTGCCAGTCCAGTAAGGGTTGGCGCAAAACTTGCTGCCTTTTCAAATCCTGTGATCTTCCCCCGATTTGATGGACACGTAGAAAAGGTTGTATAATGGGTAAGAAGGCGGATGGACATAAGTCTGCAAGACCTTGAACGGCTTTCAGTCGCTTCTTGATTCTTACTTCTTCTCGATACTCTATTGGTGCCTTCCTTCCCTTTGCTGCATGACAGTTAAGTTTTCGCTCATCCTTAGAGGTGTGTACGGGAGCAAAGTTAGAAAGGTCTTGCAGGTAACCATCAGCATAATTATAAATGTGGTCGAAGTGTATTTCCTCTCTACTATATCCTTCCAAAGACTCAAGGCAAATATAACAGTTTTTATGTTTTGCAAGTAAATCCTGTTTTTCTTCTTCGGTTAGAATTCGTCTTTCTTCTTTTGCCATTAACAATCCTCCATTATATTATTCAGCAGTGTTGGCTTACAGTGCTGCGGTTTGCCGAAGTGCCCGAAAATGGCATTTGGGCAAAAGCCAGTAAGCCGCCTGACAGGCGGCGAAGCTGTCGAGTCATAATATAATCCCAAAAATGCCAAAATAAAGGGAAACTGTTTCCCAAAGGGTTTATGCCTCCGCGGTGTTAAATGAAGTTTCTGGCATAACCTAAATAGCCTTTGTCCCTTTCTGTTCTTGCTATAACTATGGTCATTTGTTTTTCAAAGATTCCGTAAAATTTCTCAGTTGAGTCGTAACAAATCGATCTATTAAGCGTCTTATTTCTGCCGAATCTTGGATTTCCGCACTTTCAGCGGCAGCGTTCCTACTGTAAATCCTTCCCCGGTATAACCCAGCCTCATCATTTTCTTTTGCCACCATGATCGGCTGTTCATTTGCCGAAGAGACTTCCAAAAAGATAAAGTTCTTTCCATATTCTCTAACTCGCCGAAGTTTGACCGTTGCAACAGGAGACATATACTTACGAATTTTTTTATTGAAATTAGAGGCCTCAAAGTCAGAGAGTCTATTATTAGTCAGTCCGCGTGAAACGAATTTGCCAGGTGTTACTTCATTAACGCCAATAATAATTGTTCCTCCACCATAGTTAGCCATTGCAATTATATCTTTTGCAATACCGGCACAGCCCTTTGTGGTAGACAAATCTATTTCTTTCTTATAATCTAGAAACGGCGTTTCAGTTCCCAAATTTATGAGTGCCTTATCGGGGTTAAGCTCGATATTCAGAAGCAAATTTATATGGGCAATAAGCTGGTCAAGATGAATTGGTTTCTGAAAGACACCACGGACGCCAGCCCTGTAAAGCTCGAGTGCTTTATAATCATTTGCAGCGGCTGAAATTACAATTATTGGAATAGTTCTAAGCGCTGCTTTGTTTTGAATTTTGTTTAGAAAAGGTAATCCAGACTCTTGGGAGCGAATAATGTCCGTCGTGATTAAGTCAATTCTGAATTTTCTAAGATAGTCAAATGCCTGTGCGTTATTTTCAGCTTCCAAGACATCAGCAGAAAAGGAATGCTCCAGCATAATCTTGAGTATTTCACGGATATCTTTGTCATCATCAATTACAAGAAAACGACGTTTCATGAAAACTCCAAAAGGATGAAAGTTCTAATTTTCATTAAAATCCTTCTCATGCCCGAAATTTCATTTAACGGTGCTGTGGCTTGCCGAAGTGCCCAAAGGGCATCGGGATGAAGCCGATGACATATTTTCGTTTCCATTGCAAAAAAGCCCGAAGGATTTGGGCTTCAGTCTTTTGTGCTATGCTATCTGCCGTTGCGGGCAGGCTTTTTATTAAGCTGCTGTTTTCCGCCAATAACCGCTTTTTATTGCTCTTAAAACATGAAGCTCATACATCATCTTGTCCTTAGGGAATTCAGACTTTACTTCTTTTTCTATTTTCTTAAGAATTGAAAGCGGCATCTTCATATCTCTGGCGACTTTTTGGTAATCAAAATATTCTATCTTCTTCATGGTCATCTCCTTATAATTCTTGAGGTGATATAATTTCTATCTCTTTATAGCCTTCTAAGATATTGACCAAATTTACGGTTTTTCTTGTTTTTACCTTAACCAGATGCTCAAAATTCCAAGAAACTACATAGGAAACATCATGGCATGTTGCTATGGCAACATGCAGCGCATCATCAATATATTTCTCTGAAAAAACACCTCGTTTAACATAAGCATTTGCCAAGGCCATAGCCTTGTTGTTAAGCTTCAAAATGGTAAAGCCTTTGATAAGTTTTTTGAATTTATTTTTCAGTGCCCAATCTTTAGTATTATCCAATTCATTAACGGTAACTTCAGATATAAAGACCTTATAGTTGGGGACAATTTCTTCCCAAAATTTGATTGTTGCCTCCTGTCGCTCATTGGCACGCTCATCAAAGTAGGCGCTAACAACCGATGTATCTAAATATATGGTTTCTTTTTTCATTATAATATTTTAGCAATAAGCCTTAAAAATCACAAGCCAAAAGGTTGGAAAAAATATTTTTGTAAAATTGATTGTGTAATACAGGGTACCATCAATGGCAAGGGATGTGGAAGTGGTTTTAAATCCTCCTTGCCTCAAGCCAGCCCCAGTCAAAGTAGCTCATCATGCACCCAGCGCAATTCTTCCACATCACACTGCGGACATTTAATATCTCATTGCCAATGTAATCAACATTAAAAAAGCCGTCGTCTACTGCAATGCCGCCGCTCTTCACCTTTTTGCCTTTATAAACAGAATATACGCCAAGAAGTCCGCCTGCCACCTTTACACTAAACTTTTCCTTTGCCCTCTTTGCCTCCTCAGATGCCTCTGCACAGATAATCTTTACATCCTTTCCCTGCAATACAAAATAGAGCCTCTTAACAACACACTTTGGCAGGTTTACTATCCTTACCTTTTTTGATCTTTTTGCAGCCTCCTCTATTGCATCAAGACCGTCCTCAGGGTCATAAAGCGTCATTATGTTTAAAACATCCATTTCCTCAAGATACATGATGTTTCTGTGCATATTCATTATG
>JACRON010000041.1 GCA_016214425.1 Nitrospirota bacterium | reverse complement strand
ATAATTGGCCGCTTAAAGAAGGCGCTGGAAAAGAACGAATTCGCCTCTGCCTATCTTTTTTTTGGTGATGAGGCAATCGGCAAGAAACTTACTGCAATAAACTTTGCAAAGGCAATGAACTGCCTTACTCATGCAACAGATGCCTGCGGCGCCTGCATATCATGCCAAAAGATAGAAAAGGGAATTCATCCAGATGTGAGAATTATTGCACCTGAGGCAGAGATGGCTGATGCTGAAGCTAACACTGAGAATAAAGGCTCAGAGAAAAAGAGCAGGGTAATAAAAATTGAGCAGATAAGAGCTATCCAGAATGAGATGGCGTATTCACCATTTGAAGGCAAAAAAAGGGTCTTTATCATAGACAATGCAGATAAGATGAATACAGAGGCGGCAAATTCTTTGCTAAAGACACTTGAAGAGCCTGCAAAAAATTCAGTGATTATACTAATATCATCAAGGCCAAACTCCCTGCTTTCTACTATAGTCTCGCGCTGCCAGCAGATAAGATTTACAACAGCTCCAATTGAGACAGTAAAAAGGCTGCTTATAGGAAAAGGGTTAAACAGCAGCGATGCTGACCTTATCTCCTCTTCTGCACACGGAAGAATAGGAACAGCCCTTAATGAGGATGCAGCAGCAATAAGAGAAAAGAGGGATGAATACCTCATGCTTCTGTCCACTGCCTTAAACGGCAATATCGCTGATATCTTTTTATCCGTTGAAAAATATGCAAAGGACAGTGAGAAGGCTATGGAGATATTTGAATGGTTTTATATATGGCTCAGGGATGTTATAATATTCAAAGAGACAGGAGAAACAAAATATTTAACAAACTCGGACAAATTAGATGAAATCAAAAAATGGTCTGAAATAGATTCAACAAAATATCTTGATATACTAAAATCCATTACTGATATCCAAAGGGCATTCAGCAGAAATATAAACAAACAGCTTGCATTGGAAAAGGTCATGATGGAGATAAAAGAGGTAGCTTAAAGATGATAAAGATTGTGGGTGTAAAATTCAGGGACAAGGGCAAGATATATCACTTTGACCCGACTAATTTGGATTTAAAAATAGGCGATGCTGTTGTTGTAGAAACAGAAAGAGGCATGGGATATGCGAAGATATCCTCTCTGCCCCGTTTTATCCAGCAGTTCCCTTCAGGCAGGCAATTAAAGAAGGTCTTAAAAATGGCTGGGGAAGAAGACATTGCTGCCATGCAAAAGAATAAGGAAAAAGAGATAGAGGCTTTTAAGTTCTGCCTTGAAAGAATCAAGGAAAGAGAGCTTCCAATGAAGCTTGTAGATGTTGAATTTATGCAGGACAGCAGCAAGATAACCTTTTACTTCACAGCAGACAACCGCATTGACTTCAGGGAGCTGGTAAAGGACATAGCAGGTAAATACAAAACAAGGATAGAGATGCGGCAGATTGGCGTCCGTGACGAGGCAAGGATGATTAATGGCTTTGGGCCGTGCGGAAGACAGCTCTGCTGTTCTGCATTTTTAAGGGATTTTGAGCCAGTTTCAATAAAGATGGCAAAAGAGCAGTCCATGGTCTTGAACCCTGCAAAGATATCAGGTATCTGCGGCAGATTGATGTGCTGTATAGGATACGAGGCGGGAAATGGCGAACCATGTAAAAAAGCGCCACGGCCTGAAGCAGAGGAGATTGCCGCTGAAACAGAAGAAATTATTTCAGAGACACCTCTGCCGATAGAGGAAAAAGAACAGGTGCCACAGCAAGCAGAGATGGAAACTGCGATGCCTTCAGAACACAGAGAGGCTGTAAAACCTGAATCCAAACCAATTGAACAGGTAAAAGAAGCAGTAAGGGTAGAGACGCAACAGCAGCCTGAAAAGCCCTCGCAGCCGCAGGCGCAGAAACCTGCATCATTCAGGGAAAAGAGGAGAAGGAGAAGACACAGGAAAAGGCACAGGCATTAAGACAAACGCAATAAGTTCTGTTAATTTTTAAAATCCCCCTTAATCCCCCTTTTTCAAAGGGGGAAATTCCTTTATCCCCCTCTTTGGAAAAGAGGGGTTAGGGGAGATTTATTTAATATCATTTATTACGTTTGTATTAGGAGACTCTATTGACAAAAAAAAAGTTCTATGTAACAACACCCATATACTATGTTAATGATGTCCCTGAGACGCCAAAGGGCCTTGCAGACAGGGTTGTTGTCCGCTTCAAAGATTTGTGGGAGAGTTTAAACATATCCAATGATGATTTTATCAGGACAACAGAGGAGAGGCACAAGAAGGCAGTTGCAGAGCTCTTTAAAATTGTCCAGGAGAAGGGCGACATCTATAAAGGTATGTATGAGGACTGGTACTGCACGCCCTGCGAGAGCTTTTTTACTGAACTGCAATTAGTCAATGGCAAATGCCCTGACTGCGGCAGGCCTGTTGAAAAATTAAAAGAAGAGAGCTATTTTTTTAAGATGTCCAAATATCAGGATGCCCTTTTGAAATTCTACGAAGAAAACCCTGATTTCATCCAGCCAGTAACAAGAAGGAATGAGATTATAAGCTTTGTTAAAGGCGGTTTAAAAGACCTATCCATAAGCAGGACAAGTTTTAAATGGGGCATACCTGTTCCGGGAGATGAAAGGCATGTTATATATGTCTGGTTTGATGCATTAACAAATTATCTCACTGCTGCTGGCTTTCCAGATAATAAAGAAAGATTCAATAAATACTGGCCTGCTGACCTCATGTTATATATGTCTGGTTTGATGCATTAACAAATTATCTCACTGCTGCTGGCTTTCCAGATAATAAAGAAAGATTCAATAAATACTGGCCTGCTGACCTGCATATAATAGGCAAGGACATTCTAAGATTCCATGCTGTATACTGGCCGACATTTTTAATGTCTGCCGGGCTGCCTCTTCCAAAAAAAGTTTTTGGCCATGGATGGTGGACTGTGGAAGGCGAGAAGATGTCAAAGTCTAAAGGGAATGTGGTTGACCCGTATAAGATGGTGGATGAATTTGGCGCTGATGCATTCAGATATTTTTTATTAAGAGAGGTGCCATTTGGCCTTGATGGAGACTTTTCAAAGAATGCATTAACACAACGTTTTAACAGCGACCTTGCAAATGACCTCGGCAATCTTTTATCAAGAATCATTACAATGGTGTTTAAGTTCTTTGATGGTGTAATACCATCGCCTCATCCTGATATAAAGATAGAATTAAAAGAGAACCCAATAGAGAAATCTAAAGAGGTCTTTAATTCTGTTGAGTCCTTCATGGAAAACCTTGAGTTTGATAAGGCGCTTAAATCCATCTGGGTGTTTGTCAATGTAACAAATACATATATTGATAAATCAGCCCCATGGGCGCTTGCAAAAGATGATGCTAAGAAGAAAGAACTATCAAATGTAATATACAACAGTGCAGAGGCAATGAGGCAGATTGCATATCTTATATTTCCTTTTATGCCAATAACATCAGAGAAGATATGGAAGCAACTGGGCATTTCTGAAAATATTACAGAAACTGATTTTGATTCAGCAAAGAAGTGGGGCGGCCTAAAGCCAGACACAAAGGTAATAAAGGGCGAACATCTATTTCCGAGGATTATTGCTGAACCACAATCTA
>JACRON010000221.1 GCA_016214425.1 Nitrospirota bacterium | reverse complement strand
CATTTACAAGGGTCTTGATGCTGTTGACCTCCTGAATAATCGTATTTGTGCATTCATCAAAAATCTTGTTAAAATCATTTGAGTCTTCAAAGAATTTTTTCCTTAGCCTCTGTGCAGAGAGCTGTATCGGCGTCAACGGGTTTTTTATCTCATGGGCAATCCTCTTTGCCACCTCCTGCCATGCAGCTACCCTCTGCGCCTTGATAAGTTCGGAGAGGTCTTCAAATACAATCACAAGGCCGAGATATTTATTATCCTCATCCATGAGCGTGGTAATGCTCAATCCAAGTCTGAGAAGTTTGTTGCCTAATTCAATCTGAAACTCCTCTTCTATTGTTGTCTTGCTCAGGGACCTCATCTTGTTTATAAGCTCCTGCACCTTATCAATGGGCAGAAGGCTAAGTGCAGACTGATAATGCCTTCCTATAACATCTGCTGACGGAATGCCAAGTATCTTCTCTGCCGAGGCATTAAATGTAGTAATTATGCCGTCCTTGTTTACAGAGATAACGCCTGTTGCAATACTTTCCAGAACAGTCTCTATGTACGCCCTTCTCCGCTCAAGCTCAATATTGCTATTTTGCAGGGATATATTTGCCACTTCAAGCCTCTCCTTGCCTGATTTAAGGTCGTCTGTCATCTTGTTAAAGGAATTTACGAGCATTCCGATTTCATCCTTTGCCTTTACATCTATCTTAAAGTCCCAGTCCCCCTGTGCAATTGCCTGTGTGCCCTCTGCCAATTTCTGAATGGGCACTGTTATCTCCTTTGCAAGGTGAAAGCCAAACCATGTGCCTGCAAAGATTATGACAAGGGTGATAAGGAGGAAGACCATCAGATAGCTCCCCTTTATAGGCTTCTTAAATGCCTTCAACTGTTTATAACCTTCGTAGGCATTTGTAATCTCCTCCATCTTGTTGACAAGACTCTGAGGTATATAATAATTCACAACTACAACGCCAACAATATCCTTATAATTAAAGGATGAATATATCGGCACAACGCCTCGTATTATATCGCCCCTCTTTACAGACTGGATATTTGTCGTCTCCTTGCCCTTTAACCCTGTCTTTATAAGGTCTGATTTCGGACTCACAAAAGAGCCTTCTGGAATCTGCGGATTTGTTATCTTAACAAGCTCCTCTGCCTGTGCGCTGAAGATTTCAACAACGCCAAGATTATATTCCTCTGTCTTCTTCTTTACTATCTCTTTTAGGTTATCCCTGTTCTGTTCGTTTATAAGCTCTCCCTCTGTAATTATTTTGCTTATCTGCTTTGAATAATAAAGGGCATTCTCCTGAGAATTCTGATAATAGGTCTGGGCAACCTCAAGCGAATCCTTTAAGGAATTCTCTACCTGTATATTAAACCAGTTCTCAATGCTGTTTGTAAGAAGGCCGCTTGCAATAATAAAAAGAAGCACTGACGGAATAAGGACTGCGGAAACAAAGTAGATAACAAGCCTTGTCCTGAACTTGGCGCCCATTATATGCTGTCTGTTTTCAAGATAGAGTTTTATAAAATTCCTTGAAAGCAGCAGGACAAGGACTATTAATAGAATGAGGTTCACATTAACAAGGGCAAGAACAATTATGTTATTTGCAAGGACAGAGGGGCCTTCTATCTTCTGGAAGAATATCTCAATGACAGTTAATAAAAGAGTCAGAATAAAGAAGGCGAGTGTTATCCACAGCGGCCTGAGGCTACTTTTCATTTACCTTCTCCAGATTAAACACAGGTGAATCGTACCATGATGTATTAATATCAGAAAACGGAATAAAGAACAAAAAGTAATCAAGAAAGAATAGCAGCTTAGTATCCTTTATCTCTGCCTTTATACTTACATAATATTCCTCATCTAACTCTAAGACCTTTTTTGGCGAAACCGATGTATTCTCCATCCTTGAGACAGCGCTCTTTATTTCGTCATAGCTCTGTGTGACCTTTTCCTTGTTTCCGTTGCCGCGGGTTATTAAGGTATACTGCTTTTTAAGGACATCGTATTTAATTGTATATTTTATCTCTTTTGAAGCAACATCCTCATCAAACCATGCGCTTCTCTTCTTTTTTAAGATTGCGCTGTATATAATATCCTTTTGTATCCCATTCTTGATTGCCTCTTCAACATCCTTATTAAGGCCGTCTGTCAGCTTTGCAGAAACAGATATCTCCTCTTTGCCTAATACTACATTAATATCGGTTATCTCTTTCTCAGCAGCAAAGGCAGTATTCAAAAAATATGACGGACAAATGACGGAAACTAAAATAAATATAATGTAAATCCTTTTCAGCTTCAACTATCCCCTCCCCTTTTCAAACTCACTCTGCCATTCCTTCTGGAATACCTCGTATGAAATTGATAATCCGTCTCTCATTGCTTCTTCTATACTCTTGTTCTTGCCCAGCTCCTCAAGAACCCTTTTTACATTATACATGCCGTAGCGGTCAATCATAAACTCTGCAATGGCAAGGCTTACAGAATAAGCCACATAGGACTGTGCGCTGCTGAAGCCCATAAATGAGCCTTCAAGATTCCTTATTGGTATTACCACTTTATTCTTCTGAAGGGCCTTAATCATTTCCCTTCTGTAGTCTGACTGCT
>JACRON010000220.1 GCA_016214425.1 Nitrospirota bacterium | reverse complement strand
TTATAGAGGAAAGGTTATTATTTCTATTCCAGGCTCAGAATCTGCTGTAAGGCTTGCAATGGAAAAATTAATTCTCCCGGAGCTCGGCCATATTGTCTGGGAGATAAACAGGTAGAACAGTTAGTTAAGGGTTTTTTATGAATGCGCCTCTCAGCTTTGTTGTCCATAAGCACCATGCAACACATCTGCATTATGACTTAAGGCTTGAGATGGACGGTGTATTAAAAAGCTGGGCAGTGCCAAAAGAGCCGCCAACAAAGACAGGGACAAAGAGGCTTGCAATAGCAGTAGAAGACCACAAGCTCAGCTATAAGGACTTTGAAGGCATAATACCTGAAGGAAATTATGGCGCAGGCAAGGTAGAGATATGGGATAATGGTGAGTATATCCTTGAAACAAGAGAAAAGGAAAAGATTGTTGCAGACCTTAATGGTAAAAGGCTAAAAGGAAGATATGTTTTAATAAATACAAAAGGCGACCAGTGGCTGTTTTTTAAAACTGCTGAACAAAATGAATAATTAAATATTCTCACAAGTTTCTTGAGAGGTCTTTATGGAGCAAAGGGAGCCTAAAAAACAAATACCAAAGGCTGATAAACGCAGGTCTTTAAGGACACACATGCTTGTCCTTAAGGTTCATGGTAAATATCGCAGCAAGGCCTTTTTTGGGTATGCAAGAAACATCAGCCAGGGCGGCCTGTTTATCTCATCTTTTACACCAAAGCAGATTGGCGAGAAATTTCCCATTGAATTTACCCTTCCCGGCACAGATATCACAATCAGCTGTACAGCAGAGGTTATGTGGTCAAGAAGATTTGACCCTCAAATGCACTTGAAGTCAAATTATGAGCCAGGCATGGGCCTCAAATTCCTTGACCTGATAGAAGAAAAGAAAAAGCTGATTGATGATTGGGTGAAGAAGGGTGGGTAATTTTTTAAGGATTTATTATTTTTTAATCTTATTATTTGTCAGATTGTGGATTATCTAAACAAATACTTTGCTTTTTACAATATAGCAGGTTAGCCCAATATTTCTTGACAAAAACTATACCAACATGGTATAAAAACTCAAAACTCAAAACGCGGACTGACGCGCCCAGGAAATTTTTCTCGGGAAAGTAGGCCAGCAGAAATATCATTGATATTTCTACTGGCCTTTTTTATTTTTAGGGCATGATGAAAGAGGTTCTTCAACCGTCAAAACATTAAAGGAGGAAATCAATGAAGGCAAAAGATTTAATGATGCCACTAAAGGAGTATCTGAGGCCAGGTTATAACCTAAAAAAGGCTGCTAATATACTCAAGACTGCCAGAAAGGGTGAGAAAAGTATGGGGGTAAAGGGACTTCCTGTAATTAATGCAGCAGGAAAAATGATTGGTTTCGTCTCTATCGGCGATATACTAAAGTCAGTTTTCCCTTCATATATGTCGCTTATGAATTTAGGAGATTTTACATGGGATGGGATGGTTGAAAATACCGCGAAAAAGGTTGGGAAGCTAAAGGTTTCAGATGTAATGACAAAAAATGTAATTAGTGTAAATGAGGATGCTCCGCTCATGGAATGCATTGACCACATGATTAAAAATAATGTAAAAAGGCTTCCTGTAATAAGTAAAAAAGGCAGAGTAGTCGGAATGCTTTATGAAAGAGATATCTTTTTTGCAATCACAGAGGCAATGGATAATAAAAGAAAGAGAGGTAAAAAATGACTAACGATACAGCCTTCTGGGCCGCGACTATAATATTTCTACTTGCCTATGCTGTAATTATCTCTGAAAAGGTGCACAAAACAGTGATCGCCTTATTTGGAGCTGGTTTAATGCTTATACTCAAGATTCTTGAGCAGCATGAGGCATTTCATGTAGAGGAGTTAGGGATTGACTGGAATGTTATATTTCTTCTCATATCCATGATGGTGATAATAAATCTAATGAGGCCTACAGGTGTGTTTGAATATATCGCAATAAAGAGCGCAAAATGGGGCAAGGGAGATCCTCTCAGGATTTTGATAATATTTGCAATTGTTACAGCAGTGTTAAGCGCCCTTTTGGATAATGTCACAACCGTTTTATTAATCGTCCCTGTTACGATTCTTATTGCAGATGCATTAGAGGTAGACCCAGTGCCCTATCTCCTCTCCTGCGCCCTTGCGTCAAATATCGGCGGAACAGCAACGCTTATTGGCGACCCGCCAAATATCATGATTGCCTCAAAGGCTCAGCTTAATTTCATGGATTTTATATACCACTTAGCTCCTATAGTTGTGGTAATAATGTTTTTCTATATTTTTGCAATAAGGCTTATCTGGGGCAAAAAACTTGTGACAAAAGAGGAATTGAAAAAGAGGATAATGGCAATGAATGAGAACGAGGCAATAAAGGACCCTGCGATGCTGAAGAAGTCTCTCTTTGTTCTTGGCATTGTCTTGACAGGTTTCGTATTTCATGGTGTATTGCATTTCCAGCCTGCAACTGTGGCTCTGTTCGGGGCAGGGCTGCTGCTTCTGCTGTCCAAAACCCATGAGCCGCACCATATCTTAGCAGATGTGGAGTGGCCTACAATCTTTTTCTTTATGGGTCTTTTTATTATAGTTGGCGGTGTGGTTAAGGTTGGGCTGATAAAATGGATGTCTCTGCAGGTTCTTGCCTTAACCGAGGGGAATCTATTTGCAACCTCTATGGTTGTCATGTGGTTTTCTGCCTTTGCATCTGCAATAGTTGATAATATCCCCTATGTTGCAACAATGAATCCTCTAATAGTTGACATGGCAAAACAGCTCTGGCCCAATGAGACAGGGCTGCAGTTATTGCAGCACCCTGATTTAATGCCGCTATGGTGG
>JACRON010000205.1 GCA_016214425.1 Nitrospirota bacterium | reverse complement strand
GGTCGCCGGCAGTAAACTAATAATGGAACAAGGCAAACTCTACATAGTCAGCACGCCGATTGGAAACCTTGAGGACATAACTCTCCGGGCAATCAGAATTCTGAAAGAGGTCAGCATTATTGCAGCGGAGGATACAAGGCACACGCAAAAATTGCTGAACCATTATCAGATTGCCACTCATCAGACAAGCTACCACGACCATAATAAAGAGGAGAAGGCAGAGATACTCATCTCAAAAATAAAAGAAGGGAGAGGCGCTGCATTAGTCTGCGATGCCGGCACACCAGGGATATCTGACCCCGGCTATTATCTGATAAAAAGGGCGATAGAAGAGGCAATTCAGATTGTTCCCATTCCAGGCGCCTCTGCTGTTATAGCTGGGCTCTCTGTCTCCGGCCTTCCAACAGACAGATTTGTGTTTGAAGGCTTTTTGCCAAAAGGCAAGGCAAGGCATAAATATCTCAAGACACTTGAAAAAGAAGAAAGGACAATTATCCTCTATGAATCTCCGCACAGATTTATCAAGACACTAAGAGATATCCAAGATGCCCTCGGCAACAGAAGAATAGTTGTTGGGAGAGAGCTTACAAAACTTCATGAGGAGATTGCAAGGGGAAAAGCGGCAGACCTGATTAATGCTTTTGATGGTAAAAAGATAAGGGGAGAGATAACAATAATAATTGAAGGTGCAAAGAAAGAGGCTGAAGAGGTGCATGATATTAAAAAGACAATAGGAGAGATTATAAGAACTGAAAATGTAAGCAGGTCTGAGGCAGCAAGGATTGCTGCAAAGAGACTCGGCATATCAAAGAAAGAGGCTTATAAAGAGCGCCTGAAAATAAGGGGTTTGGGTGAATAAAAAACAGGCATTGACAATAATCAGCTCTTTTATTGCTGCCATTCTTTTAATAGCAGCAATAAAATATAGGTCTTATACGACTTATAAGACATATTCTTTTAAAAACATTGACAGCAACTCCATCAAAATCCATTTCTGTCCTGAGGATAGATGCGAGAATGCAGTGGTCTCTGCAATAGAAGGCGCTAAAAAGAGCATATCTGTTGCAATGTATTCATTTACAAACAGGGATATTGCTTATGCCCTTTCAGATGCTGCAAAAAAGGGTTTGGATGTAAAGGTGTATCTAAATAGCGATCAGAGGGATGAGAAATATTCAAAGGCGCAATTTTTAAAAAAGAAGGGCATAGCTGTCAAATTTCATGATCATGATGGCTTGATGCACAATAAGTTTGCTGTTATTGATGATAATATAATTATAACAGGGTCGTTCAACTGGACAGCATCTGCAGATAAGAGGAATGACGAGAACCTTCTCTTAATAAATAATAAAGAGGCAGCAGAGGCATATAAAAAGAAATTTGACAGGCTTTGGGCGGGAGGTGCAAGGTAGGGGAAGACCTCCTTTGTTTATTTAATCTTCTTTCTCTTCTTCTCTATCTCAATATCTGTCCTCATCAATTTTTTGATATCCAGCTTCAGCTTTTCATTTTCTAACTTCAGGTAGTTAGCCTCGTCCTTTAGTTTGAGGATTTCTTCTGTCTGCGCAATTGCTTGTTTTGCATCCTTTATCCAGTAGCTCCTTGGATATTTTACTATCAGCCTTTTGAATTCTGCTAATGCCTTTTCATAGTCTTTATCCTTGTTATCGTAGTATGACAAGGTATATGCAAAAAAATACTGGGCGTCATCTGCAAGTTCGTCATCAGGATACTTTTCAACAAAGCTTCGGAATCCTGCTGCTGCCTCAGCATATTTTTTTTCATTAAAGAGGGCATGGCTCTGGAGATAGTGTTTCTTATTTGGCTCGTCCTGTTTTAAGTATGCAGCGCAGTTAGCGCTAAGAAGAAGGATGAAAAAAATTATCAGCAATCGCTTCATAACAATATTGCCCTCCTCTGGTCAACAACATAGATGCTCCTTGGTATGGATTTGGCATAGTGTTTAAGCTCTGCTGCAATCTCTGCAACCTGCATAGTGCCTGATATTATCCTCTTTTCATTTGTTACCACAGCAATAGAGACGGTCATAATCGGAAAGCTCTGCTTTACATTATCGCGGTTCAACGCTACAATATACCCCCTCTCAAGGTCATCCTTATTATAAAAACATGGGATAGTCTTGTCAAATCTGTCAATAATTTCATTACATATAGGGCCGACCTTCGGGGGATCTGTTATCAATACATAGTCGTCTCCTCCAATATGTCCTATAAAATCTTCTTTATCTCCAAGCTCCCTTACAACCGCTGTTATAATATCTCCCACCTCTTTTAATACTATACTCCCTTTTGCATAGCCGTATTTGTCGTTATATGCCTTAAAATTATCAATGTCAATATAACAGAAAGCAAACTTTTCGCCACTTACAATCCGCGATAACAGCTCCTTTTCTATTGCAAGATTTCCAGGCAGCCTTGTCAGAGGGCTTGCATCAAGGCTCATCTGCTCTAATAACTTAAGCCTCTGCGACATCCTTTTAAAAGATTCTGCCAGATCCCCCACCTCATCATTTGCCTTGATCCTTAATTCATGGTCAAACTTTCCAGAGCCAATAAACTCTGTTGCCCTCTTCAATTCATTAATAGAGGCAGAAATATTCAGGGTAAGAAAGGTTGCAAAGGCGATTCCTACAATAAGGCTTAAAAGGCTGAGGAATATGGTAATTGTAAACGCCTTTTCGCCGACCCTGTTTGCAAGTTGAAGCTTTGTCTCCTGCGCCACCCTTGCCTCATCACCAATGTGCTGCAGCAGCTTAAAAAGCTCATCAACCCTTGGCTTGAGCTTTTCCTCTGAAATCTTAGATGCTGTTCTTTCATATTTTTTTACAATAAAATTAGCCTCTTCTTTAAAGAAATTCTCATATTCCTCGTGCAGCCTTATTATTTCAGGTATCGTTGCATTTCCCTTTCCATATATTGACTGAAGCCTTATGATTCCTCTTTTAAACTCCTCTCCCCTTTCATTAAATATCTTTTGAATGCCCGGGTCTTTAATGATTAAATACCTCTTTTCATAAAGGTCCTGTGCAAGCAGGGAGTCCTCCATCCTCTTTACTGTTTCAATGGCTGGGAAGTCCTTGGTTACAATACTGTTGTTTAGCTTGCTCAGTCCCCCGAGGCTTGTGATTGCATAAACCCCCACGATAATTGTAACCAAGCCGCTTGCAATATAGCCGAGGACAATCTTCTTTCCTATTGTTAATCTTGTAAAAGCAAAGGACATTTTAACCCCTTAAATCTAATTGTAGATGAAAAAATATATTTGTCAAATATAACTCGTTAAAAATTGAGGAAATACAAGGAGTTGTGAAGCACCCCTCTCTTAGTATTAAAAGCGATTATTAGCACATTTTTTGATATGAAAAAAAAGAATAGAGTTGCCTGACTTAGATATTTAGAAGTTTATCACGACTAAGTGTAGAAAACAATGCAAAAAACAGGTATAATAGTAAATTATTTTTGACTTTCAATGCAAACCATATATAATACAGAAGGATAGCATGCGATAACAGAGGAAACACTTCAATGTTCCACGTGGAACATTTTACGCAATTGCTCATTGCAAAATGTAAATTGCAAATTGCAAAATGAAACTAATCCCCCTATATCCCCCTTTAGTAAAGGGGGACAGAAGGGGAATTTTTGCAATTTTCATTTTTCATTAATAATAAGATGTATACCTTTGACAAAGAATACGATGTAATTGTTGTTGGCGCTGGCCATGCTGGGTGCGAGGCAGCATTGGCTGCTGCAAGACTCGGCTGCAAGACTCTAATGTTCACCATTAATTTGGACAATATTGCCCAGATGTCCTGCAATCCTGCTGTCGGCGGCATTGCTAAAGGACATCTTGTTAAGGAGATAGAGCCGGCATCCAGTTCAGGATGCTGAACACAAGAAAGGGTCCTGCTGTCCGTGCCTTGCGCGCACAGGCAGACAGGGTCTTATACAAGCTTGAGATGCGTAAGACCATTGAGGCGCAGGAAAACATTGATATCCTGCAGGGCATGGTAACGAGGGTTTTGGAAAAAAATGGCAAGGTGATCGGTGTTGAGACAGGTCTTGGCATAAGATATCTGTCAAAGACCGTGATTTTAACAACAGGCACATTTCTAAAAGGTCTGATTCATATTGGACTAAAAAATTTTCCTGCAGGAAGGGCGGGAGAATTTCCATCAATGGAGCTGTCTGATTCTCTTAGAGATCTCGGCTTTCAGATCGGAAGGCTAAAGACAGGCACGCCACCAAGGATAGATGGCAGGAGCATTGATTTTTCAAAGACCATAATCCAGCATGGCGATGAGCCTCCGATACCATTTTCTTATTCAACTGAGAAAATTATCAATCCTCAACTGCCTTGCTATCTTACATACACAAATGCAGAGACTCATAAGATAATAAAAGACAATCTTGACCGCTCCCCATTATATTGTGGTGTGATTGAAGGAGTGGGTCCAAGATATTGTCCATCTATTGAGGATAAGGTTGTCCGCTTTTCAGAAAAGGAGAGGCACCAGATATTCTTAGAGCCAGAGGGCTTGAATACAACAGAATATTATGCTAATGGCATATCTACAAGCCTTCCTGCTGATGTACAGCTTAAGTTTATCCATACCATATCTGGCTTAGAAAAGGCAAAGATGATAAGGCCGGGATATGCCATAGAATATGATTTTGTGCCTCCAACCCAGTTGAAACCAACACTTGAGACAAAAATTATAGAGAATCTTTTTAATGCAGGCCAGATAAACGGTACTTCTGGCTATGAAGAAGCAGCAGCACAAGGATTAATTGCAGGTATAAATGCAGTTGCAAAGATAAAAGACACAGAGCCATTGATATTAAACAGATCAGAGGCATATATTGGTGTATTGATTGACGACCTTATTACAAAAGGCACAAAGGAGCCGTACAGGATGTTTACATCAAGGGCAGAATACAGGCTTTTGCTTAGGCATGACAATGCGGATTTGAGACTCAGGGAAAAGGGATATAAAATAGGGCTTGTATCTTCTGCAGAATATGGTATATTTATGAAAAAAAGGGAATCCATTGAAAAAGAGATTAATCGGCTTAAGACAAAGAGGATTAGGCCGACAAAGGAGGCAAAGACAAGGGTTGGGGAGATAGGCATAACAGAGATTAATGCAGAGGCAACCTTAAGCCAGCTCCTTAAAAGACCTGATGTTGAGTATAAAAGATTGATTGAGGCTTATCCTCCTGCTGAACCATTAACAAATGAGGTGATGGAGCAGGTGGAGATAGGGATAAAATATGAGGGATATATCCAGCGTCAGTTAATAGAGGTGGAAAGATTTAAAGGTTTAGAGGAAAAAAGGATTCCATTAAATTTTGATTATGATAAGATAAAGGGGTTTTCAAGAGAGGTAAAGGAAAAGCTAAAAGATATTAGGCCAGTTTCAATTGGTCAGGCAACAAGGATATCAGGCATAACACCAGCAGCAGTATCTATTCTACTTGTAGCACTGGAAAGAGAGTATGGCCGTAAAAAATAGAATAAAGAAAAGCCCGATAAAGAGAAAACCTGCAAAGGCAAAACCTAAACAAAAAAAGACAATCCCAAAAAAACCTGTTCAGAAAAAGGGAAGGGCAGATTTAAGAAAGCTTATCATTAAAGGGGCAGAAGATCTGAATCTTTCCCTTTTCCCGAATCAGATAGATCAGTTCCTGCTCTATTTTGAAGAGTTAAAAAAATGGAATGAAAAAGTCAATCTGACAGGCATTACCGATGACAAGGAAATTATAATAAAACATTTTCTTGATTCCCTATCTTTCTTAAAGGGCTTTTCACCTATTGAAGGCATAAGGATTATTGATGTTGGCACTGGCGCAGGCTTCCCCGGTATCCCGTTAAAGATATATTCACCAAGGATTAGTCTTACCTTAATAGAGGCATCTCAGAAAAAATGCGTATTTCTGCATCATATCTGCAGACTCCTTGAGCTAAGCGATGTGAACATTGTGAACGACAGGCTTGAGAATGTAAAGGACAAATTTGATTTTATCAGACAATATAATGTTTTCCTCTCAAGGGCTGTTGCAGATGTAGATGAAATGATAAAGCACGGAGCTCCATTATTAGCAGACAGGGGCATAATGATATTCAGCAAAGGAAAGGCTTCAGAAGATTTAAAGGTGGGGAAGGTTATAAAAGGCATGGTGTTGCTGCAGATAATACCATTCACACTTCCAATGTCAGATTACAGCAGAAAGCTGCTGGTGTTTCAGAAGATATAGCAGAATGTTCCACGTGGAACATTAGGCAGGCACCTTGTCCAAGTCCACCAAAATCTCCTCTGCCTTTTTGTATCTATCTGCCTTGTCCTTTTCAAGACATTTTATGATGATGCTGTTGAGTGCGTCTGGTATTGATGTATCTATCTCCTTTGGTGACGGCGGCTTCGTGTGAAGATGATGATAGCCGAGGTCGCCTTCAACAAAGGGCGTCCTTCCAGTAACAAGCTCAAAGAGCGTTATCCCCATTGAATAAAGGTCAGACTGATTGTCCACACCCTTTCCAACAATCTGCTCAGGAGACATGTATAATGGCGTGCCGCTGATGGATGTGGATTCTCTTGTTGCATCGTCTAATATCTTTGCAACGCCAAAGTCCATTACCTTTACCATTCTTTCGCGGCTTATCATTATATTGGCAGGTTTTATATCCCTATGCACAACCTTGTTATTATGCGCATAAGCAAGCGCCCTGCACATCTGCTTCGCAATCTTCACAGCATCAGATACCTTAAATTTATTAATCTGCTTTAAAAACTCCCTTAAAGTTTTTCCTTCAATATATTCCATTATGATATAATAATTATTCCCATCCTGTCCTGTATCAAATATGGTAACAATATTTGTGTGATTAAGATTTGCAGAGAGCTTTGCCTCTTTTAAGAATCTTTCAAGATATAATGGATTAGAGGTTAACACAGAAGGCAGGAGCTTGTATGCAACGATACGGTTTAACAAGGTATCCTTTGCCTTATATACAATACCCATGCCGCCGCGGCCAACCTCCTCAAGCAATTGGTATCTCTTGCCCTGTGCATTTAATGAAGAATTAGTTGGTCTTATATCTGTATATGTTCTGTCAATCTCCTGCTGCGGCGGTATTGCTGTTGGTCTTGGCGAGATTGTAAGCTCCTTTGACCTTCTCACAACATCCTTAAAATGATAATCCTCTGATAATATTTTGTCATATATCTCCTTTGCCTTTTCTACCACTCCCGTCTTTTCATAACTGACAGCAAGGAAGTAGTATGGCTCAAGATTTGTCTTGCTGACAGGCTCATTTCCAATCAGCTTTTGAAATCTCTCTAATGCAAGCTTTGTCATTCCCTTGTCTAAAAATATCTCGCCAATTAAAACAGAAGCATCCCTATAATTGTCAGATGCAGTGTCTATCTTTTGCAAGGTATTTACTGCCCTGTCCAAAAGGCCGAGCTTTTTATAAAGTCTTCCTGCCTCAAGATATTCTCCGGCCTTCTCATAAAGCTCAGGCACTTTTGATGTAGCATCTCCGAACTTCTCATAAGCCCTTGCTGCCCATAAATAATTCTTTCCCTTTTCAAATGCATCTGCTGCCTTTTGAAAATCATTTGCTTTTACAAACTGCTCCCCTGCCTCATTAAAATTATTGGCTTTTAAATAAAGCTTTCCTGCCTTTGCAAACGCCTTTTCCTCAATATACATATCTGCAGCACCGGCAAAGTCACCTGACTGCTCTGCTAACAGGGCAGCCTCTTTTATATTGCCTTTTTGCTTGTGTATCCTTGAGGCTATCTCGCTTGACCTTTTTAAATCGCCGCTGAGCTTAAAGCATTGCGAGGATTTTTCAAGATTATTGCTTTTTAAATAATTTTCCCCTGCCTTAATAAACTCGCCTTTTTTTTCAAATAATGCAGCAGCCTCATTAAAGAAATTGTCTTTCAAATATATATAAATTGCCTTATCAAGCCTTCCCGCCTTTTCATAAAGTTTGCCGCTCTGATATGCGTATCCAGCCTTTGAGCTTGCATCACGCCTCTGGCCGCCTTCTTCTATAAAACACTTCTCAAAAAGCTCTGCTGCCTTAAGGCTATCCTTTGCCTTTTCATAAAGCTCTGCAGCGCTTTTTAAAAAGCCTGCTGCCTCATACATCTGTGCAGCCTCTTTGTCCTTTCCAATCTGCATAAAAAGCTCTGCAGACTTTGTTTTGTTTCCCGTCTCCTTATACAGGGCTGCTGCCTTTTCAAGATTGCCAATCCTTTCATACAACTCTGCTGCTGATGCAGGCTCCTTTGCCTGTTCATAAATTTTTGCAGCCTCCTCAAACTCATCTATAGAAACATAAAGCTCTGCTGCTGCAGCATAATCCTTATCAGCTATATATTTTTTTATGCTCTTCATTATGGCTTTTTTGTCTGCCTTTGCCATTGCCTTTTCCCTTGCTGCGCCCCTCATTTGCTGTATTGGTCTTAACAAAGGCGAGAAAACGGCTTTTAATATCTTAAAAAATATTAGAAGAACTATAAGCAACAAACCAAGGAGCAGAAAGGGTATATAAGGGACAAGCCACGGGGCGTTTATTAGAGAGGCTATCTGGATTGAGAGCTTGTTTATGTAATTTAAAAGAATAGATGGATTCATTAAATTGAT
>JACRON010000204.1 GCA_016214425.1 Nitrospirota bacterium | reverse complement strand
TCGCTTTCAACCCATATCCTGCCGCCATGAAGCTCTATAATTTTTCTGCATAAACTCAGGCCAAGCCCTGTTCCCTGATGCTTTTTTGTAAGTGATGAGTCAAGCTGCTGAAAGGGTTTAAAGAGCTTGTCCTGATCCTCCTTTGAAATGCCTATGCCTGAATCAACAACACTGATTTCAATAAAACTGCCTGCAGCCTCATCCTGAGCCTTTCTTGCATATACATAGACTGAGCCGCGGTCAGGCGTAAATTTAAATGCGTTGCTGAGAAGATTTAATAAAACCTGCCTTATCTTTTGCTCATCTGCAACAATGTCCCCGTTAATTTCAAGCACATAATCAAGTATTATATTGTGTCTAATGGATTTTTCCTTAAACAAGGCGATGCATCCTTCAAGCAGTTCTTTTATATTAAACTTGTCCAATTCAAGCTTCATCTTGCCTGCCTCTATCTTTGCCAGATCAAGGATGTTATTAATCAGGCCCAGCAGATGCTCGCCAGCCCTACCAATATTATCAATATATCTTTTTTGTTTATCTAAAAGAGGACCTGTTTTGCTTTCCAATAGAAGACCAGAGAAGCCTATAACAGAATTAAGAGGTGTCCGCAATTCATGGGACATGTTTGCAAGAAATTCTGATTTTGCCTTATTTGCACTTTCTGCCTGCATCATGGCAAACCTGAGCTCAATCTCATATTTCTCTCTTATAAATTCAAGCTCCAGCCTTTTGCTCAGAAGCTGAAGCAGGATAAGGTCGCTCTTGATGTAGTTATGCGGGGTCTTGTTGAATGTACAGAATACGCCGAATAATTCATCTCCAATAAAGAGCGGGACACCAAGATATGATGCAAATCCGTATTTAATAAAATCAGGGTGATTTTTAAACTCCTCTGTTTCTGAGGCATTGTTTATAAGAAGAGGACTTTTTGTGTCTCTTACAATTTCACAATAGACCTCATTAAGCGGCAGCCTCAGCCCCTCTTCAATGCCTAAATTTCTGTTGTCAGCAATTGCATAGCCAATCCACTCAGTTCCGCTGAACCTGCCGATTGCTGTTCCATCCACATCAAGCATCTTTGCCACTTCCATAATAATTGCTCTTGCAAATTCCTTCACATTTGGCGCTGGCGCAAAGCTTATCTCATAGAGCTTCTGAAGCTGGAATCCGAATTTCTCAAGCTCTGATGTCCTCTCCTTAACCTTCTCTTCAAGCTGTTCAGTGTATTCTTTTAGCCTTCCCTGCATCAGCTTCTGCTCGTCAAAGAGGATGCCCAGTGTGCGCGCCATCTTGCTATAGGCATTGCCGAGCATGCCGATATCGTCCTTGCTTTTTATATCTACACTTATATTAAATTCTCCCTTTTCAATATCTTCTGCTACTGCTCTTAATCTCCTTAATGGAAGGACAATGGTACGCCTCATAAAAATAATAATAAAAATTGAGATTAATGCGAAAATAGCAATGGCATAGAACTTTATACGGTTAAAGGTTTCTATCTCTCTGTTATAATGGACATCCAGAGACTCTACAAACCTGTCTATTTTATATACATAATCATGTATCTTTGAAGTATATTCTGAAAGCAGTATCCTTACATCCTTTTCAGGGACATCCTCTGTAAGGTCGGATAATTTTAAGAGTAGCGGCTTAAAATCACGGCTCCATTCATCAGCAAGGTTATTAAGATGGGCTACTAATGGCTCTTTATAATACGGGCTGAGATTATAAATTCCTTCTTTTAAACTTATAATTATTTCATCAATTTCTTTAATCTCCTTTTTAAGCTCTGTTAATAAAAAATTTTTCTCTAATGGAGATTTTTTAACAGTCGTCCTCTCTGCTATCATTTGAGCAAGCCATGCCATTTCCATGGAGCGGAATCTCATCTGGCCTGTAAGGTTTATTCTGTCAGCCTCGTCTTTGATACGGATTGTAAACTTATCGGTTATATAAACAAAGGCAATGATAAAAATGCCGATAAGGAGGATTATAAATATGAATTTCTTTGTAAGCGTGTTGAAAATAGGCATTATTACCTCATCAAAGCTGCCCCGCCCTATTTAAATATACCACAAAAATGGCAGGTTGCAAGGAAAGGTTTTTGTTGATTTTACAATGAGTTAGATAAGGCTCTTGGAATAGGAATTGGGTTATCTCTTTAAATTCAAAATCTTATTAACTGAAATCTCTACACATGCACAGGGACAGTTTATGCCCCACTTTTCAATAACCTCTGGATGAATCTCGCCGATTAGGCCGATTGTCTCGTTTTTTACAATTACCCTTCCTACCCTTCCATCTATAAATGAGGGGTGCTTGAATGGCTCAAGTTTGTATTCAAGATTCAGATAATAGAAAAGGATGTCAAGATATGAGTGCATCTCAGAGAAATTTGCATTTGGATGGCTGATTAAACAGGCTGCATTTAAAATCGTACTGCTTCCCATGTCGTCATTCTCATCATATACTGCTGCCTCGCCGACCTCAAAGATCTTGTGAGGATAGAATGCCTTTGAGCTTTCTGCCTCTACGCGAAGAAGCGATGGCACAAGCGAGTTTCTCAAAACAGAATAACTCTCTGACATAACATTTGAAATTTCAACAAGCCTTTCATCAGGCAGGTTCATCTTTGTCAGAAGCTCGTTTTTTGATGTAAGGATATTGGAGATAATCTCCTGAAAACCGATGCCCACAAAAAGTTCCCTGACCTTGTCAGATAAAAATTCTATATCAGACAGACTGCCAACAGTAAAGTGATGCGGCATTATAGGCTTGAATGTATCATAGCCTTTGCTTATTGCAAGGTCTTCTATAACATCCATTGGATGCATTAAATCATCCCTGAAGAATGGAGGCACAGCAGCAATCTTTTTATTTTTTATCTTTATCTCATATCCATAGTTTGTAAGATATGTTTTGATATCCTTATCCTTCCATGTCTCACCGAGCGCCTTTTCAATATCAGCATGGGATATTGTTACTATCTCTGAAAAGTTCAATGGAGTGAGAGTTGCCTTGCCAAGCTCTGTTGTATATGGATATTTAATCTGCACAGGCTCTATCTTAGCGCCCCTGTCAGAAAGATTTGCTGCCATGATATTTATTGCAAGGATGACCAATCTGATATCTGTTCCAGTTGCCTCTATAAATAGATTTTTATCTCCAACCTTCACCTCGCCGATTTCTCTGCTGTTGATTATCGGCGGAAAAGATAGTATCTTGTTTTCACTGTCTGTTAGAAGGGGGTACAGCTTCTTGCCATTTAATATCCCTCCGAACTCTTTGCCCTTAGGATGCTCACTGAGTATTTTGTTGAGGTTCATCTTTTCTTCAAAACCGAGCGGTACAAAAGAAACATCATCTGGATTTACTGCCTTGTAATAGATTGGAAATCTTATCTTCTCTAAATTGTAGACTCCAATGGCAATCCCGTGCCTCTTTCTGCCAAAGATATAAGATAGCTTTTCCTGCGTCTGGATTAATTGCGTAAGGATATTATCTGTTACCTTGATTCCTGTTGCAGTGCATGCAGCAACATAGGGCCTTATGTCCTTCAACTCTTTTGATACAATAAGCTCGTTCCTTGTTTTTTTATTCAAAAATGGATATGCTTCTTTTTTATTCGTGAGCCTCCATCTTATCTGCCTTGCAATCCCTTCAGCGCACCAGAGGTCAGGCCTGTTGCTGTCATTAAGCTCAAGCTTTATCTCATCTGTTTTTTCATCATACCCCTTCACCTCGCCCTTTGTCCATTTGAGATAGTCCTCAAGCCTGCCTATGGTGAACTTCTTTTTTAACAGATTTTCTAAATCATTTTTTATAACTGTAATTGTCGGCATAGTTATCCTTATAGCTAAATAGAATTCCAGTGTTTTTCACTTGACCACTTGAACCCTTGACCTCTTGAATCCTCTTGAATTTTAATATTCCAGCTTCAGTGTCCTTATTAAATCCAAATCCCCTGAGAACAGATCCCTAATATCGTGCAAACCGAGCGCAACCATTGCCATCCTGTCCAATCCTAAGCCCCATGCGATTACAGGCACATCCACGCCAAGCGGTATAGTAACCTCCGGCCTGAAAAGGCCTGCGCCTCCAAGCTCCATCCATCCGAGCTTCGGATGTTTAACATGAAGCTCAACAGAAGGTTCTGTGAATGGAAAATATGCTGGAAGAAACTTGCTTATCTCTGCGCCTGCAACCTCATGGGCAAATAGTTTCAGAAGCCCCAACAGGGTTCTAAAGTTTATGCCCTCGCCAAGCACAATACCCTCTATCTGAAAAAAGTCTGTTGCATGTGTTGCATCCACCTGCTCATACCGAAAGCACCTTGCAATGGAGAAATATTTTCCCGGTATATTCGGCTTTCCTGCAAGCCTCCTTGCAGATACAGCAGTCCCCTGGCTTCTCAGGACGAGCTGCTTTGCCCGCTCCTCGCTGAAATGGTATCTCCAGCCCTTTGATTTTGCCTTTCCACCGCTCTGATGCACTGCCTTAACATTTTTTAAAAATGGCTCATCTATCTTTTTTGCATGAGAAGGCTCTTTTAAAAAATATCCGTCATGTATATCCCTCGCAGGATGAAACTGCGGCATATAAAGCGCATCATTATTCCAGAACTCTGCCTCAACAAGCGGCCCCCTCATCTCTTCAAAGCCCATTGAAACAAGTTTGTATTTTGTAAAATCAAGAAATTCCCTGTAGGGATGTTTTCTGCCAGCAGTAATCCTCGGCGGTGGAAGGGAGATGTTGTATTTTCTAAAGCCCTTTCCCCTCCAGCTTCCATCTTTTAACATAGCTTGTGTAAGCTGAGAAAGCTCCTCAGTTGAAACAGCCTTGCCTGCAATTGCTTTTATCAGATTCTTGCCATCTTCAGTAAGCGCAAACCTTCTCTTGATCTTCTCCTGTATTCTGAATATACCTTTTGCCTTTCCCCTTTTTCTGTGATGAAGCTCAATAATCTTTGCATAATCAGGGTAGTCTTTCTTGTAAAGCGTTAAATCTACTTCCTCTGATTCTGCTATGCCTTCAATTGTAATCTGGAGATGGTCAAAGGCTGCTGCATCTGCCTTTTGCAAAGAAAGATAACCGCCTTCTATAATTGAAATGACCCCTGCCTCTTTTAATCCGCCTATTGCAGAGCTTATCTCAGTTGGCTCCATGTCGCCTCTCTGCTGGAGGTCTTTGATTGTAAACTTTTTTCCTTCCTTTAATTCATTTACTATGCGAAGCTCAGGTATCTTTGCTGCTGCATATTTCTTGCCAATATCTGTAAGAGAAACAATCTCATCCTTTCCTGTTTCAGAAACAGTCAGCACGCCCTTTGCAGAAAGCCAGCCCACAACCATATCAAGCCTTGCCTCATCAAGGCCTGCCTTTGCCATTATATCTTCATCAGAAAGAGCATCTGCAACTAAATCTTTAAAGGCATTCAGAAACTTATGCTCCAGCGGATGCAGCCCCTCAATTATTTTTTCAATATCCATTTTGAATTCTATAGGTAAGATAATAGAAGCAAATATTAATTCTTGCTCTTATCCACTAACTTGTCTTTCTTGAGCCATGGCATCATTGCCCGCAGCCTTGCGCCAACCTCTTCTATTTGATGCTCCTGCCCCCTTTTAAGCAGCGCATTGAACACAGGGCGATTCACCCTGTTTTTATGCCATCTCTGGCGCATAGCCAGCTTCAACAAGGGTCTCGTATCCTGCTAAAATAAGCGCAGAGGCTCCGCCGCAGAGAACAGTCTGCTCGCCGAACAGGTCTGTCTCTGTCTCCTCTTTAAATGAGGTTTCAATAATCCCTGCCCTGCCGCCGCCGATAGCAGAGGCGTAAGCAAGCGCCATCTTCTTTGTGCTTCCAGAAGGGTCTTTGTGTATTGCAATAAGCATTGGCACTCCGCCGCCTTTAGTATACTCATGCCTTACAAGATGTCCCGGCGACTTTGGCGCTACCATAAAGACATTTATATCATCACGAGGCACAATCTGGCCAAAATGGATATTAAAGCCGTGCGCAAAGGCAAGGTATGCGCCCTTTTTAATATATGGTGCAATAGATGTATCATACATATTGCCCTGCTGTTCATCAGGCACAAGTATCATCATAATATCTGCTACCTTTGCAGCCTCCTCTGTTGTCATAACAGTCAGGCCTGCCTTTTTTGCCTTTTCAGCAGACTTGCTTCCATCTTTTAAACCAACTATTACATCCATACCGCTGTCTTTAAGATTATTTGAATGGGCAAAGCCCTGCGAGCCATACCCAATAACAGCAATCTTTTT
>JACRON010000143.1 GCA_016214425.1 Nitrospirota bacterium | reverse complement strand
TTTTCTATACCCCCTTGTAGAATTTTTAAATGCTGCCGGTTATGTCTTTATAATCTACAAATTTGGCTTGAATATTAATGGACTGATTTATTCGCTTCTATATTCTTCCCTGATTGTTGTAACATTTATTGACTTAGAGCATCAGATAATACCTGACAGGATAACCCTGCCGGGCATTTTAATAGGTTTTGTCTTGGGAGCAACAGTTCTGCCTGTGGGCTGGCAAAATTCATTAATCGGCCTGTTTTTAGGAGGCGGGCTGTTTTATCTTGTTGCTGTTTTATCAAGAGGCGGCATGGGCGGCGGCGATATAAAACTGATTGCAATGATTGGCGCATTCCTGGGCTGGCAGAGCGCTCTTCTGACCATATTCTTAGGCGCCCTTGCAGGCTCTGTTGTCGGCCTGTTTTTAATGGCCTTTAAAGGAAAAGGGAGAAAGCATCCTGTTCCCTTTGGCCCATTCCTTGCGCTCGGCGCTGTAGCAGCGCTCTTTTGGGGTAATTATATAATCAACTGGTATATAAACTTTGGCAGATAAGATGATAAACATAAAAGGCCTTATATGGCTGTTAACATTCCTGCTTTTTATCTTTATTGCTATCTTTAGCTTTCACACACTTTCCCTGATCTCCTCAATGCAGAAGGATTTAAATGATGAGTTTGAAAAAAGGCTGCATGTAACTGCAATGCTCATTGCAAGGGAGATAGAGGCAAATTTTGATAAGCTCTTGAATGATTCAGATTTTATTCCCCTGCTTATAAGAAAGAACAGCGTACAGCAGATAATAGCTTTGAATGATGAAGGCATTGATATAAGAAATAAAAACGGGCCGAGGGTTGGCATTGATAAGTCCATTATAGAGAAGGTTGAAAGAGGCGATAAGGTTATATTATCATCCTACGAGGCTAAGGGAAACAGGCTGATAAAGAGCGCCTACGCATCTATAACAAATCCTGCTACACAGGAAAAGGGTATTGTTATTGTAAAAATGTATCCTCCGTCGGATAAGGGAGAGCAGAAGGAGGAGCCCTTTGATTTTATCAAGATACTTGTCGGCTTTGTTGTTCTTGCGCTGATTTTTTATATAATCCGTACATTCATGATTGCGGTGCAAAAAAAGAGGGGAATGAGGCAAAGATAAAGGGCGATACAGGTTTTCTTATTCATACCTTTCACTCGCTGATGCAGCAGTTGAAGGCAAAGGAGCAGGAGCTTCAGAGGCTGCGCAAGGCAGCAGAGGAGAGGGCAGATGTAGTTGAGGATTATAATGAGTATGTCTTAAAAAGCGTAAGCAGCGGCGTTATTGCATTCAACAAAGAGGATAAGATTACTACCTTTAATCAGGCAGCAAAGAGGATTCTTGGTTCTGAGGAAGAAGGACTAATAGGCAAATCGTGCGCTGAGGCATTTGGAGAAGGGAGCGGACTCTGCCGCCTTTTGGATTCAACGCTGCAGAGGTCAGAGGGCAGCCATAGATCAGAGCTTGAGATTGTAAAAAAGAACAGCGAGAGGATATGGGTCGGCATAAGCGCATCAATCCTGAAAAACAGGAAGGATGAGGCAATTGGCTTTGCAAAGCTCCTTTCAAAAAAGATTGGAAAGAATGACCCGAAACAGGGTATGATAGAGGCAATAATAAATGAACTTAATACAATGGAGATGATGATAAATGAGCTTCTGAGCCTTGGCAAGGCGCAGCCTATTTCATTGAAGCCTGTTGATATAAACAAACTGATAAGGAATCTCCTGATAAAATCTATGGGAGAGGTAAAAGAGCCAAAGCCTAAGATAGATGTTAATATTCCAAGCGATATTCCAAATATTATGGCAGATGAGCTTTTGATAAGGCAGGCATTTACTAATCTTATACAGAACTCTGTTGATGCCATGTCAGAAGGCGGCGAGCTGAAGGTAGAGGGAAAATATCATGCAGCAGACGGGATTGACAAGATGGTGGAGATAGTAATTATGGACACAGGCACAGGCATACCAAAAGACAAGCTTGACAAGATATTTCTGCCGTTCTTTACTACAAAACCCAAAGGCACAGGCCTCGGCCTTGCCCTTGTGCATAAGATAATTTTGTCGCATAATGGACGTATAGAGGTGGAGAGTGAAGAGGGGAAGGGGACGGTATTTAGAGTTTATTTGCCAGCAGTCCCTCTTTAGTAGGCACGGTAATGCAATAATGTAGGCACGGTTTTAACCGTGCAGGTAGAGGCTGATGAAAAATTACAAGGTCAGGAATATTCAGTTAAAAAGGTTCAATCTTCAGAATCATTTATATTTTATTACTACTACAACAGAGGATAGAATTAGAGTTTTTTCAGATGAAGAAAATATTAGAATATTACTTGCTTCTATGCGAGAATTTTTAGATTCCTGCGCAGTTAAATTACACGCTTTTGTAATTCTGCCAGAGCATATACATCTATTGATTGCACCGACTACCGATTCCTTTACTATTTCTCACTTTATGAAAGGCATAAAAGGGAAAAGCGCTTTTGAAATTAACAGATGCAACACAAATAAAAATAACACGGTTGAAAATGTGCCTATGCGTATCTGGCAGCATCAATTTCTGGATCACATAGTCCGGGATGATGAGGATTATAGAGTGCACATAGAATATATCCATAATAATCCAGTTAAACACAATTTGTGTAAAACGCCTGAGGAATACAAATGGTCAAGTTACCGCTGTTATATTAATAATGAAGATATATTAATAGAAGATAAAGAGAGCATGGCGCAGATGCTTATGCAGACGCTTGAGGCTGCGGGTTATAAGGTTGAGGCTGCTGTGTCTGCTGAAGATGGCATTCAAAAACTGAATAATGCAAAAATAGATATTGTATTAACAGATTTGAAACTGCCGGGAAAGAGCGGCATGGATGTCCTGACTGCGTCAAAGGAGAAGAATCCTTTGACGCCTGTTATTGTAATGACTGCCTTTGGCACAATAGAGACAGCAGTAAAGGCAGTTAAAGAGGGCGCCTATGACTTTCTTGCAAAGCCATTTGACCCTGACCATCTGCTTTTGCTGATAGAGCGTGCATTGGAAAAGCAGAGGCTTCAGGCAGAGAATATTGTGTTAAAGGGAGAGCTTTCAGATAAAATCGGCCTGCCGAACATTATCGGCAAAAGTCCAAAATTCCTTGAGGCAATAGACAAGGCAAAGAAGGTTGCACAGGGAAAGACAACGAAAGAACAGCCCTTTTGTTGCAATAAACTGCGCTGCAATACCAAAGGATTTGTTGGAGAGCGAGCTCTTTGGCCATGAGGCAGGCGCATTTACAGGCGCAAAGGAGAAAAAGATAGGCAAGTTTGAGCTTGCGGATAAGGGCACAATCTTTCTTGATGAGATTGGGGACATGGACTTAAATCTTCAGGCAAAGCTGCTTCGCGTGCTTCAGGGCGATGAATTTGCAAGGCTCGGCGGAAACAAGCCGATAAAAATAGATGTAAGGGTTGTTGCTGCGAGCAACAGGGATCTGCAGAAGGCGATATCAGAGCAGACATTCAGGGAGGATCTGTATTACCGCCTGAGCGCCTTTCCAATAATCATTCCGCCGATCCGTGAAAGACATGAAGATATACTGCCTCTTGCCGGGCATTTTCTGAATATTTTTGCAAAAGAGATGAGCAAGGATATAAAAGGATTTTCAAAAGAGGCTAAGAAAATCATATTGAATCATCACTGGAAGGGAAATGTGCGTGAATTGGAGAACTGCATAGAAAGGGCAGTGATACTCTGCAATGGAGAAGCAATACAGCCTGACAATTTAGGCCTGAGCCAGATTGATGCGGAAAAGGCATTGCTTGATGAGATGCCGCTTGAAGGCGGGCTTTCTGATGTATGCAGCAGGGCAATAAAGATTGCAGAAACAAGGCTGATTAAAAAGGTATTGGACGATACAGGATGGAACAAGACAAAGGCAGCAGAAATCCTAAAGGTGAGCTATAAAACGCTATTGACAAAAATCAAGGAGTATGGGCTGGAGGAATAAATTAAATATTGTGTAGTGCTGAACCGACGGCTTAATAAAGCAATTACTGTTCAAAATTTGACAACACATCTTCAGGTATGATACATTTAATTAGTTCCATATTGTAAAATGAGGTAATAATGCTATGACTAAGATAATAAGCGCCATTTTTGAAAACGGCGTCTTCAAACCCCTCCAGGAAGTAGATGTTAAGGAACATGAAAAGGTAGAGATTAAGATATTTTCCCGAGACGAGTGGCAGAACAGGTTTAATCGTATCATTGAAAAGATACACAAAAAGACATCCAAATACACTTCTGATGAGATCGAAGCCGATATAGCCCATGCCATAAAAGAGGTCAAGGCAGAAAAGTATGGCCGTTAAAGCGGTTATTGATACAAATGTATGGGTTTCTGCCTTAATTAATCCTTTCGGACATCCTGCCCGCCTTAGAAAATGTTTTGAAAATGGAGATTTTATTGCTGTAATCTCAGAGCCTATTCTAAGTGAAATTGCTGATGTTCTTAGTCGCCCAAGGATTAGGGATAAGTATGATATTGCGCCAGAGGATATACAGGAATTGCTAATACTTATAGAAGAAAAGGCGGAACATGTAATTGTGTCTGGCAAGATTGATGTTTGCCGTGATAAAGATGATAATCTTGTCATTGAGACTGCAATAAAAGGCAATGCACAATATCTTGTTACAAGAGACGATGATATTAAATTTGACAAAAAAGTATCTGACTTCCTGTTACAACATGGCATAGCCGTTCTCACTGTTGAAAAAACTATAAAACTTCTTTCAAACCCTCACGGAATTGGAAATGCTTCAATTATATAGTTTTGAAATTAGTAGTAGGGTGGGCTGTCCCACCGTTTCATCCAAAGTCTTATGCCCGTTTTAAGGCGAGCTTTCTAAGCAGCAGCCATGCCACAGGCAGAAGCAGAAGCATCATGCTTGTCATCGGCGGCTGGTTGAATGAAACAGGCTGGAGGAATAAAGGTTGGGCAAAGTCTAATTTGTTTTTGGCAGCACTCCGCTTACCCATTCAAGAAACCTCTTTGCGTGTTCTACCATATCCATTGCCTCTGTACGGGCAATAAGCCTTTCTTCATACTCAACAATATTCTTTTTCGCAATAACCCTTGATACATGTCTTCCCGCAGCAGCAGCGCCTTCGCCTATAATGTCCTGAAGCAGCCTGACAACCTCTCTATGGTCAAGTTCGGCACTCCTTACCCCTCCATAATATACAATTACTGCGTCGCTGGCAGAAATTACAGTGTGGACAGCCTGCAGCCCTGCGGAATTCCACTTTCCCTCCTCAAGTGAGATATCCATCATAGATGCAAAGTCTTTAGCCTTTGTAAGGAAGGCTTGATACTGGTTTTTGTCAACAGCCCTTGTCTTTCGCTTCTTCGTCATTATAACAATTCCTTAAATGGTTTGCCGTAAAGCAATATTCCGTCTTTTATTACAGACTTGATCAGGGATAGAGACTTTTTGCCCCTAATTTCATCAGAGGTGAAGCAGTGCAGTGAGAGCAGAGCATGAAATCTCTCATTAAAATATGGAACCATAGATGCGGCCTTTGCTTCTATTTCTGATTTTTTTCCTTTATCCTTTACCACTGCAATTACATCTATATCACTGCCCATCTTCTCCTCGCCCCTTGCGAGGCTGCCGTAGAGAACAAGACTGATGGCATTTCTTCCAAAGTGCTTTGCAATGTCCCTTTTCATGTCACCAAATAACCCTGCCTCTGCCCTGATGCAAGGTATAATAATCTTTTCAACAAATATATTATTCCTTGAGAGGGAATACTGATATGCCTTTCCGACCCTCCGCTGTTTTACAGCTCCAAGTCCAACTAGGGATTCCATGGCATTGATCGCACCCCTATGAGTCAGCCCTGATAGTTCCCCTACCTGCCTTCCGCTCAACGGTTGAGGAGAGCTGAAAAGAACCCGCAGTATATGGATCCTTGCAGGGCTTCCAAGGATTGATTCAATGACATTGCGAGTCTTCATGTATGGATAATATACTATCCATAATAGTATGTCAAGTATCCATGAAAATAACTGACTATTTCATGCCATTATATAAGAAAACAAAAAAAGGGGGCGTAGGATTACGCCCCCGAAAAAGCAGGGACATGCCATGGCATGTCCCTGCAGAAAGATTAAGACTTATGCCCGTTTTAAGGCAAGCCTTCTAAGCAGCAGCCATGCCACAGGCAGAAGCAGAATCATCATGCCTGCCATTGGCGGCTGGTTGTTTTTGTTATCGTCAATCACACCGCATCCGCCACCACCGCCTCCTCCTCCTCAATCAACGCCACCGCCGCCGGATGATGCAGATGTTGTAGCGCTTGCCACGCTTGAAGATGCAGAGTTGCCGTTTGCATTGTATGCCCTGACTCTATAGTAATATGTTGTGCTTGAGGAAAGGCCTGTATTGGAATAGGTTGTTACATTTGCGCCTACTGTTGCAATCTCGCTGTAAGGGCCGCCTGAACTGCCGCTTCTTTCTATCCTAAAGCCTGTTTCAGTGGAATTATCCGTCCATAAGTATAACCAGCTATCAGCAGTCAGCTTTTAGCTTATGTTATAAAAACACCTTGACTTAAGGATGCCCTATAGTGTATATATTAAATTATGCAGCTTACCGACGAACTCAAATCCTCTCTAAAAAGAGAGTATACCCTTTGCTCAAATGCTGTAGTCTTTTATAAAAAGGCCTTAAACAAATTTGAACAAAAATATCATCTCAGCACCAACACATTCCTCAAAAGATTCGAAGCAGGCCAGATAGGAGATGATGCAGATTATTTTGATTGGTATGCCTTTGCAAAGCTCCTTGCCCAGTGGCAAAAAACACAATCTGCTCTCCGCTCCGCTGTCCGATGATACAAAGATTTGTTGAAAATATAGAAAAAATCATTGCCTCAAACCCTATTGTTTTATCCTCAAGCATCCAGAAACAATTTGGCCCAGAAGATGAAACAGTATATCTAAAGGGTAATCTCTTGTTTATAGACTTTTCAGTTCTTGAGATTGCACTCTTCGTTAATAAACTTCAAAATGAAGTATCCATAGACAAATACAGATTTCATTACATGAACAAAGAAGGCAAATTAATTTTTCGCTATGACAATGCCCCTCATCACCATGAGATACCCACTTTTCCGCACCATAAACATACATCAAGTAAAGTAATACAATCACTGATGCCTTCTATGAAAGATATTCTTAATGAGATTACCGCTATAATCATTAAAAAATAGCAAATAATCAGAAAACAAAAAGGGGGCGTGGAATCACGCCCCCAAAAAAAAGGATAAAGTCTTATGCCAGTTTTAGGGCGAACCTGCGAAGCAGCAGCCATGCCACAGGCAGAAGCAGAAGCATCATGCCTGTTATCGGCGGCCGGCTTGGGATACTTGGTATTGTGCCGCAAGAGGAAGGAAAAGTGAAAGTGCTAATATTACCAGAAACAACTAAAGCATACGGCTGAGGACCATTTGGAACACTTCTTCCGTAAATCGCCAGACAATATGCTCCAGCAGCAGGGCTTTCTATATCTATTCCTTCTACATTATTAGTTGTATCAGCAGTGGACAACCCATTTGGATAATAAGTAGTTGCTGCTGAGTTTTGCAATGACATATCAAGGTCATTAACTAAATTTCTTGAGGCTGACGGAGTGGATGGATAATCTGTCCATACCAGCGTAGCCCTTAATGGTTCAGCAGATGAATTTACAGTAAATTGATAATACCTGTAATTACCTGTAGAAAGTCCAGTAGTATAATTGTCATATCGTAATACCCTTGGCGCAGTTGGGAAGATTGAATTCATTATATTCACCCTGCCCCATCCCTCTACATTGTTTGGCCTCGCATTCATCTCTTGCCCTGACCCTATACCATACTGCCCGGGATTCATATCCGTAGCACCATTTATGATTGTTGCCTTTAACAAGGCTGCGCTTGGTGTTATGCCTTGATTGTCGGTGTAAAATTGCCTAACTAAAGCAGCAGCGCCTGCTGTTAATGGTGTTGCCATGCTTGTCCCGCCCATCATAATATATTTTTCATCTGTATTATCACCAGATGTTGCTAAACTTACTTCGCTCATCCTTCCCCAGCCGCCGCCATATATCCTTACATCATCTATATACCAGCCGTCGGCAACAGAGCCATCATTTGTAGGTTCTACGCAAAACCTAAATTGAAAACTGCTTGTTATGAATATTGAGTTGAGAGGGAAAATTGCCTCTGTCCAAGTAGATTGGGTTCCTGTAAAAGTGCTAGAAGGGCTAGTATAATAATACCATGTTGAACCATTAGGTGAAAAATAAAGCCTTCCCCTATCATTTGTTGCAAACGCATATCTATGCCAAAAACGGATAGTATCTCCACCCATTCTTAAATCAATGGTATTAGATGTTAAACAATTTGTGCTTGTATCACTATAATTACCTGCCGAACTGTCAGTTATGCTGTAAGAACCACCGTGTGCTGAACTGGTTGTTCTGGCCCATGAACCTAATGTAGACCATTTTACGGTGCTGGTTTCTAAATTATCATCAAATGCCCATTTCTGGGAGCGTGTTGAGGCAATAAATGTCCCGGGAGCAACAATATCGGGTTTTATCCTGCCGTCATCTGTTGGCCCTCTGCTTGAAAATGCAGCCATACCATTGACATTATTTGCCATGCTATCTGTGCTAATTGGAGATGCCGGATATCCAAAAAAATATCCATAAGTGTAAGTAATAGTAGGCCGATAATTTTCTGATGCCCCTACAGTAAGCACATTTTTTGCTGTACCTGGAGAACTTAATGAGTCCAAATCAATTACACCATCACTATTATTATCCACCCCTTCATTGCCTGCTGCAAACAGAATAAGCATGTCCTTATTATTCCATGCAAACTGGTCTGCCTGTTGAGCAGAAGTATCGTAAGCACCATTTACTGCAGCGCCCCAGCTATTTGTATGAATCCTCGCACCGCCTGTATAAGGTGTTGAAAAAAGATTATTAAGGTCTGCTGGTAATCCACCAAGACCGCCAGTTGCATCCATTACTGACTGAAAGATTAGATTTGAAGTGTAGGCAGGACCTCTATATTGATTGGCTGAATTAGCCCCATTACCTAAAACCGAGCCAGCCACATGTGTACCGTGTCCATTCTGGTCGCTCCAGTCGCTTGCACGGCCTAATGCATAAGTGGTTATAATTCTTCCAGCTAAATCAGAGTGGATACTTCCTATAATTCCAACATCCAAGCCAGTATCAGCAATAGCAACGGTCTGGCCTGTGCCTGTTAAGCCTGCAGTCCATACATTGGAAATATTCATGACCGTACTGCCTGTTGCAATATCATTCATTAATTTTGGCGGGATATACTCCTCTACCCATTCAATGCCAAATATTAATGATAACGAAGAAACAGCCGAGGGGTTTATTCTTATCCTTATTATTCCACCTAATTCTCCACTGCTTGATGCGAGCACCTCGCCGCCTAAGAGTTTTGCTTGGGAAACAATTGATTCAACATTCTCGTTCTGGAAGGTTTTAACCGTTATTGTTATTGTCCCTGTTGCACTGCTTATCTTTTCGGACAATTGCGGAGAAATCTTATATGTAGGTTTATAAGAGCCTACCCATTTTACCTCTGGTAAAGAAAGAACTTTGTTGAGCGTCCCCTTATTCATCTTTACAATAAAGGCATTATTGGGGATATAATTAAGCACCTTGCCCTGAGCGCCTTTAATCTTGTCTTTCCACTCTTCACTTACTGCGCCTTTAAACTGAACGATATAATAGTCTGGTTCCTCTGGCGCTGTTCGCATTAAGCCTGCCTCTGCCTTGTCTTCTGAAATACTCGTATCTATATTTTGCGCCTTGAGATGTATCTGGTCATCCTCTGATTTTTTTGCAACACCGGCACTCTTAACACTTGCTGAAACAGAGAGAAAGGTTTTTATCCGTATTAAACCCTGCACCTCTTACAATCACAGAAAAAGAAAGAAAGACAAAAACCATGATAAGAATCCGTAATATCTTCATTTTATACCCCTTTCCATTGTCCGCTGGATATAGTTAGGCTCTGCGTATTCTATTCTCGGGTCATTTGAGTATGCTTCTACCATATCCTCTACCGACTTGTTGCTGATTATCTTTAATCTATACACCCCTATACCCTTAATAACTTCTATTACCTCCGTTCCCCTCCCTTTATTTATATTCCCAATCTCTTCTTCAGTAACACCCTCTTTAAATTTTACAAGCAGCTCTCCATTTTTATATTTATCATCTTTTTTTATAATTTTTTTATTCTCTTCTGCTGCCTTTTGGCTGCTGTTTGTCCCTGCAGAGGTGCAGGAGGCAGGTGTAATAGATAAAATAATAAAGGACATAAACAGCAGTGTTAGTCTTTTTTTGAAAGGCGCCTCCATGTTTCTTGCTCCAAGCCCTCTTTTTTTATAGCGCTATGCAGCTTAAAGCCTCAATTAATATATATCTATTTTTGCCTTCTGTCAACATTCAGGGCCGAAGTCTGCTAATCTTCATACTTTAATGATTGTATCACTGTTTCAATAAGGGGCTGAACCTTTTCCTCGTTTTTAACAGGATACTGGATTGGCACGGCAATCTTTTTTCCTGAAGAATTGTAGCCATAGGCAGCGTAGCGGAAGGTAAGCCCGGC
>JACRON010000219.1 GCA_016214425.1 Nitrospirota bacterium | reverse complement strand
AGCCTGGGGCTAAGGAGCTTAAGGCTTATGGCTATGGTGTGCCGATATTGATTGAGATTGAGATGGATGGCGAAAAGAGGTCTGTTGTCATAGAATCAATGGCACAAGGGCCCTTTGGTCATGAGCATTTTTCTGACAGGGCGCAGGTGATGCTGTGGGACTATGATACCTTTAACAGGCTTCCTAAACATGCAAAGGCAATAGATGTCGGCGCTTTTATAAAGGACGGCGGGCTTATCTCTGTTGGCAATGCTGACGAGTTCTTTCTCCTCATGGACTTTATAGAAGGGGAGGGGTATTTTAAAGACTTAGAAAGGATAAAGACATCAGGAGAATTAACTGACCTTGATATTGAAAGGGCAAAGGCATTGTCAGATTATCTTGCCGAGGTTCACAAAACAAAAAAAGATGAGCTATCCCTTTATGTCCGTAAGATTCGGGATACCATAGGTCATGGCGAGTGCATAATGGGGATTGCAGACAGCTATCCAGAGAAATTTGAGTTTATTGACAGCAGATTATTAGAAAGGATTGAAAAGAAATGTGTTGAATGGCGGTGGAAAATAAAACCATTAACACACCGCCTTTCACAGGTGCATGGTGATTTTCATCCATGGAATGTACTTTTTAAGAAAGGGACTGACTTCACAGTCCTTGACAGGGCAAGGGGTGAATGGGGCGAGCCTGCAGATGATGTTGCATCCATGACAATTAATTATATCTTCTTTTCATTGCAGAGATACAGAAGGCTTGAAGGCCCCTTTGAAAGGCTGTTTATACTTTTTTGGGAAAACTATTTAGAGAAGACAAAGGACATGGAGATATTAAATGTAGTTCAGCCCTTTTATGCCTTCCGCGGGCTTGTCATTGCCAGCCCTGTCTGGTATCCAAACTTAGAGATTGATGTTCGCAAGAAGATTTTCAGGTTTATTGAGAAGGTTCTTGCTTCAAAGAAGTTTGATTTTAGAAAGGTAAATAAGTATATTTAAACGTAAAAACAACAAGCCTATGCAAAAAACTCCCTTTGCAATATGGATTACAGGACTGCCTGCTTCTGGCAAGTCCACGATAAGAAATGCCCTTATAAAAAGGCTGGAGGAGGCAGGTATCCATGCACAGGTTCTGGAGTCTGATGAACTCCGCAAAATAATAACCCCAAAGCCTTCTTACAGCTTAGAAGAGAGAGATAATTTTTACAGGATAATGGCGCATATTGGCGAGCTTCTGGTGAAGAATGGTGTTAATGTTATCTTTGATGCTACTGCAAATAAACGTTTATATCGTGATAATGCAAGGGGGGCAATCACAAATTTTATTGAAGTATTTGTGAAATGCCCCCTCTCTGTTTGCGTGCAGCGCGACCCGAAAGGGATTTATAAAAAGGCTAAGAAAGGCGCAGCAGCAACAGTTCCGGGTTTGCAGGAGCTATATGAAGAACCATTAAATCCTGAGATTATAGTAGAATCAGATAAAGAAGAACCTGAGGTTGCTGCTGAAAAGATATTACAGTTCCTTATGCGTAGTTTCTAAGCACCTCGCTTCTCTTTAAATGCCTTAGTTTTCTTAACGCCTTTATCTCAATCTGCCTGATTCTCTCCCTTGTAAGCTTTAGGTCCTTGCCAGTTTCCTCAAGGGTATGTTCATTTCCGCCGATGCCAAAGCGCATCTTTAAGATTTTTTCCTCTCTTGGAGTAAGGGTAGACAGCACCTTATTTACAAGCTCTGACAGATCCCTCTTTTCCATCTCGTCATGAGGCGTTAACTTCTCAGTGTCCTGAAGAAATTCCTTTAAGGTCTTTTCGCTTTTCTCTTCCTGTGCTATCGGCCGTTCAAGTGATACAGGTTCTGGAATTGCCTTTAGTATTCTGTTGACCTTATCAATAGAGATGCCAATTACATCTGCAATCTCCTCTGGCATTGGTTTTCTACCTTTTTTCTGTGTAAAGTCCTTTGTGAAATTCCCAATCTTATTTATCAGTTCTGTTATGTGAACAGGAAGCCGTATGGTTCTTGCCTGCTCAAATATTGCCCGTGTAATTCCCTGCCTTATCCACCATGTTGCATATGTGCTGAATTTAAATCCCTTAGTATGGTCAAATTTATCTACAGCCCGCATTGCTCCGATATTGCCTTCCTGAATCAAATCAAGCAGAGGCAGACCCCTGTTTTGATATTTTCTTGCAATGCTGACAACAAGCCTGAGGTTCGCTGTTACAACATCAGCCTTTGCCCTTTCATAATCCTTTTTTGCCTTATAAAGTATTCTCTTTTCCTTTGGATTCAGTTTAGCCCTCTTTTTTGAAAGCCTTTTAATAATCCTCTTTTTTACAGCAACCTCTTTTAGTAATTCTATTTCTTTTTCAGGCGTAAGCAAAGGCGTCTTGCCCATTGAACGCAGGTATGTCCATACAAGGTTTTCAGGAATTACAACCTCTTCCTTTTCTTCCTCCTCTTCAATGGCCTCTAATTCCTCTATTAAAGGGCGCACCTCTTCCTCTTCTTCTGGAAGGGCGCTGACTTCACCTTCTAATTCTTCTTCAGAGACAATGGTATCTTTATTTTCCATTTCTTCATCTAATAAAGCTGTTCCTGCTTTTCTCTTCATGGCGCTCACCTCCTATTTTTCAGATTGATGACTATTGCTTGAGCAGCCTGTTTATTGGAACTTTAAAATTATTCAATAATACTACAAAGAGTAGTAGTTGTCAATGCAAAAGTTATTAAAATTTATGGGATAGATCGCCTGATTTCTTCATCTCAGTCCTGATTAGGTTTCTTAGATACATGGTAACAGTCATTGAATGTCGTTCGCATACCTTTTTTAAAAAATTATATTCATCTTCAGAAATACAGGCATTTATTACCTTTTTACCATTCGCTTGCTTTTTCATACCCCCACCTCTTCTATATAATTTTTAGTCAATTATACCACAAATTTTATATTTGTCAAGTTATTTTTTATATATTTATTATATAAATTTTATATATAAAATAAGTAAAGATTATGTAAATATAAAAAAGCCTTGAATTTACCCTTGTAAGCAAATATAATAACTAAACTTTTTTTGGCAGGATTTGAAATGAGAAAAATTATAATTGATAAATTTAAGGGCCGTCCTGTTTCAGAGAATCGTGTTGAGATAGTAGAAAGAAAGGGGCTCGGCCATCCAGATTATATCTGCGATGCAATAATGGAGGAAATATCTGTTGCCTTGAGTAAAATTTATAAGGAGAAGTTCGGGGCAGTGCTTCATCATAATATTGATAAAGGGATGCTTGCTGCTGGGGCTGTTGAGAGGAGATTTGGCGGCGGCAGTTTAATTGAGCCGATGAGGATGATATTCGGCGACAGGGCTACTTATAAGGCAGACGGAGAGACGATACCTGTTGCTGATATTGCTATAAATACAGCAAAGGACTGGTTTAAGAAAAATCTCCGTTTTGTTGATTCTGATAAACATATAAATTATCAGGTTGAAATCAAAGAGGGCTCTGCTGAACTGTCAGATATATTTAAAAGGGGCGAGGCTGTTCTTGGGTCAAATGATACCTCTGCTGCTGTTGGGTATGCGCCATTTACTGAGACAGAGAGGATTGTTCTTGATACTGAGAGATACTTGAATTCAAAAGAGTTTAAGAATAGTTTCCCTGAAACAGGCGAGGATGTTAAGATTATGGGCATAAGAGAGAGGCAGAGGCTGCATCTTACAATTGCAATGCCGCTGATTGACAAGTATATTGATAGAGAAACAGTATACTTCAAGAAAAAGAAGGAGATTCAGGATGCGATTGAGGAGTTTGTGAGCGGTAAAATCTCCGGGATAAAGAAGGGGAATATATATCTTAAAAAAATAAATAAAAAGGGGAGGGGAATCGGCGGCCTGTATCTGTCTGTACTTGGCACATCAGCAGAGGATGCTGACTCTGGCCAGGT
>JACRON010000142.1 GCA_016214425.1 Nitrospirota bacterium | reverse complement strand
TACATTCCTCGGCATAGAGATACAGGGGCTTCTGCCAAAACGGAAGAGGGAGATGTCAAGGAGCATAGCCCACACAGTGGAGACGCATATGCTGAATACCCGCGACTTTTCAAATGTGCTAAAGGAGATGGAGTTTGAAGAGGAGATTAAAGAGGCAATTGAAGAGATACTTAAAAGGCGGCTAAAGATACACTGGGCAGGAAGGCTGCCGATGATCGGCAAGCTCAGCGACAAGATTGCCCATAAGCTGCAGGATATAATTGTAAAGGAGATGGTAGATGCTGTTCATCAATACAAGGACAGGCTTATAGAAAAATTCCACAGCCGCATTAATCTCCAGAAGATGATTATTGAAAGGCTTGAAAACTACGACATCATGAAATTAGAGGAGATAATCCTGAAGCTCGTTTCAAAGGAGCTAAGATACATTGAGCTAACAGGCGCTGTATTGGGTTTTATGATTGGCGTAATACAGGTGGTTTATGCTGTAGTCTTTTAAGGTAAATAAAGCCCCTACACCTATTTTACAAAGCCGTCAAATGGTATAAGCCCCTGGTCATGATACATGGCAACAATTACATCATAATGGCCAAAGGTTGCCTTGTAAAAAAGCGTGTCTGCAGGCGACGGGTCAGTAACATTTATACCCTCACCCCTTGCCTTGATTACTGCAGGCAGGATTTCATCCCACTCCTCTGTGCCAAAGAGCTTTCCTTCTCCTGCGTGAGGATTCAAGGCAGCAAGTCCTATCCTCGGATTGGGTATCTTAAAATATTTCATTGCCATGTTGGCAAGGAGGATGGTTTTGTATACCCTGTCCTTATTTATATATCTTGGAACATCCTTTAATGCGAGGTGTGTTGTAACAAGAATTATCCTTAATGCCCCGCTCACCATCATCATCCCAAAGTCCCTTGTGTCAGTCAATTCTGCCAAAAGCTCTGTATGCCCTCTGTATGGGAAGCCAGAGGCATTCATCACCTCTTTGTTTATTGGCGCTGTTGTGATTGCATCTATTATTTTATTCTGTGCAAGCTCTACTGCTTTTTTTATATAATCAACAACTGCCTTGCCTGCTGCCTTGCTTGGGAAGCCGAATTTTATCTGCCCTTCTTCTATATTTTTAAGGTCAATGATATTGATTGTATTATGATAGATAAAATCCTTTTTTATCTCCTGAGCTGCTTTAACAGCAAGCGGAAATTTTAATAATTTCACCATGTCCTCTATTGTCCTGGCATCACCAATTACAACAGGCTGGCAAAATTCATGCAGCTTTGCCTGATGAAATGCCTTTACAATGACCTCTGGCCCGATGCCAGCGGGATCGCCCATGGTTATTCCTATAATCGGTTTTTTAATCATTTTGTTATCTTTTCCTCCATCCCTATTTTAGGGTCTTGCTTGCCTGTATCCAAAGAGCTGAAATAAGGAAAGTCCTTAAAGCCGGCAATAAAGGCAACAATATTATACGGAACCTGCCTTTTTTTCTGATTGTATTTTTTCACCATTTCATTATAATCCTTTTTTTCAATATTTAAGCTGTTTTCAATTATTGCCAATTCGTCCGAAATCTTGATAAAAGCTGAATTCTCCCTGATTGACGGATGCATCTCAATAACACCCTGAATGCCTGCAAGTGCATTTAAAAGGTCATTGGCAGCAGCAATCTTTTCTTTCTGAGTCTTTGCCCATGTAAGCCTTATCCGTGCATCCCCCGCTTTTTTTAGAACCTGCCGTTCATTGGCATTTGAATAGGCATGTATTATGCCGGTATACCGCGGGACAATATTAGAGATGCGGTAGAGATAGTTCTCAATCTGCGTCCATGATGATTTTATCCCTTCATCCAGTTTAACAAATTTATTATACACACTGAAAAAGCCAAAGGAGGAGAGGGCGGTGATTATTAATATGATTACTCCTATAATTTTGATTTTTTTCATTTTTAAAGAAACCTACTTATTGCTTAATGTGGCTGCCTTGCTATTTTGCCTGTATGGTTCTATATGCACAACAACGTCTGTGATCTCAGCAAATCTTTTCTTTAGCTCCTGTTCAACAAAATAGGAGATATCATGCGCGTCATTAATGCTCATCTCAGGGTCAACCTTTACATGAAGGTCAACATATATATGGCCCTGCATGCCTCTTGTCCTTATCTTATGGCACTCCTTTACCCCCTTGACTGCCATTATAACATCCTTTATCCTATCGCCGTCAATGACAGAGGCATCCATTAATACATCTGAGCTCTCTATTACTATCCTGTATCCTGTTCTGCCAATTATGATGGTGATTCCTGCAGCAGCCACCGCATCGAGCATAGGATAGCCTATCTTTATTGCAATAAGGGTTATTATAACAGATATAGAGACAAAGATGTCGCTCATTGTGTGCATTGAATCAGCAATGAGAAAACTGCTCTTTAATTCCCTGCCCTTTTTCTTTTCATAAAGCATAACAGCTATATTTACAGATAACGTAATCCCCATGATTACAAAGCTCGTTATGGTTGATTCAGGGTGATTGGGGGTTATAAACCTGTAAAGGCTCTTTTTTAGTATCTCAAAGCAGGTTATAAAAAGGAAGCCTGCAATGGCTAAGGAAGCAAAGGTCTCAAATTTTCTGTGGCCGTATGGATGGGATTCATCAGGCGGCTGCGAGGCCATCCATATGCCAATAAGCCCGATGACATTTGAGGAGCCGTCAAGCATGGAGTGAAAACCGTCTGCTGTCATGCTTATAGAATCGGATAGATAACCGTAGGCTATCTTTGCCCCTGCAACTGCCAGATTTAATATGAGGGTATACCATAGAACCCTTCTTATCTTACCGCTTGAATCCATAAGAAAATTATAATATAGCAGCAGCTTTGACGCAACAAAAAATCTTCTTTGTTTGACATAAACCTAAAATTCTGCTATTTTAAATAAAGAGGTAATTATGACTGCCCAATCTGCAATGAAAATTGAAAATGCAAATTATGAAAGGGTGATACTTGCCATTGAGAGATTAACAGTTTCAAATCCGAAGTATTGCCAATGTATGAGATGCAGGCTTGATGTTACAGCAATTGCCTTAAACAGCCTTCCGGCAAAGTATTTTATAGCTCCTTCACCAATGGATATTGAGGAGATCGCATCGCCCCTGTTGATGGTAGAGGCGTCTGTTTTACATGCACTTGAGAGGGTGCTTGGGCATCCGCATCACGAGAAACCAGCGCATAAAAAACTGACTGATGATATAAAAAAATCATTGGAAAAAACAAAGGAAAAAAATATGGAATAGTATTAAAAATCAAAGGAGGGATGTATTATGAAAAGGTTTTTGTATGCAGCATCAATAATCATGGCAATCCTAATGCTTTTTGGCGGAAATGCCTGGGCGAAAAAGGAGAAGTTTGTTGAGAGCAAGGAATATAAGGAGAAGAAGGGAAAACTTTGAGACATCTTTTAAAAGAATCGGCAAGAATGTATCTGGTTCAGGGCAGTTGATAATAAAAGGCGCCATGTATAAGGTTGAGGAATACGATGTTGGTAAAAAGATAGGCACGAGTTTCATTCCTTTTGCAGGCGGCATCGTCTCCCAGACTCAGGGCAATCCTACAGTGGGCGTAGAGATTATTTTGATTGATGCTGCGACAAAGGAGGAGGTTGCAAGAATCAGGCATGAGGCGCAGGACTCATCCTTAAGCTCTGCATCAGCAGAGGTTGCTGATGATATAGCAAATTTTGTGAGGGACAATAAGTAGTTCACGCTGAAAAACGTCCATCAGCTTTGTCAGGACTTCGGGGTTGCATCCTCACATATCTAAAAGTATGCTGCGGTGTAATCCCTTGTCCTTTCTCGTATCTGGAACATTTTTGAGCGTGAACCCTGTCAGAAAAAAAATAAAAGGTTACACCTTTACCACTCTATGTTTAATTGCATAATAAAGTATCAGCCCAACCAGAAAACCTACACCAATATTCCATAGCGAAATTCCTGCTGTTGCGAGCATAACATAGGCATCCTCCTTTTCCCAGCCAATGCCTTTTGCCACAGATGATAGCTCAAGCCCGGCAAAACAGAGGATGACACCAAGGATGCCAGCAGGAAAAATCTTAAACAATACAGCCACAGAGTCAGAAAAAAAGAGGCCGATAATAACAAGTATCACACCAAGAATAACAAGTGCGCCGCCTGTCTTGGCGCCGAACCTTACATGGCCTGCCATGCCTCCAGCGCCATGGCACAGCGGCACGCCGCCGATTGCTGTTGAGAAGATATTCATAAATCCATGGTCTATTGCTATTGTTTTTTCCCTTACCTTT
>JACRON010000233.1 GCA_016214425.1 Nitrospirota bacterium | reverse complement strand
GCTTACGCACCTTCTCGCTGCCTGTTGCTGTTATGCCCTCCATACTCATCTTTAGCCCCCCCCTTTCTGGCATTCTATACCACAGGGAGATTAGAAACAATTCCTTTAGCTACTTTGTGACATTATCGCAGATTTTCTACGGTCTTCTTGACAGTCTATAAAAAGTGTGATTTAATTCGCTTAGCATGTAGCAGCAAGAGCAGTAGCAGGGGATTTCTGGCGCTTCAGATAGAGCTGGGATAAACGAAATACTTCGTCTATAATCCCAAGACAGGACAAAAAGCGAAATAGCTCGGATATGAACAAGTTATACGCCATTGCAGGCAGGATGATAAAGAAAAACTATGAATCCTATACTTAATTCTTTAAATATTAATTTTGTGGGATTAGTCCTTATATGCATTGGTTTTGCGTTAATAATTTACGATTATAAATTAAAACAAAAAATTAAGGAGAGCCTTTCTTGGACTATCACAAAAGGAAAGATTACACACTCGGAAGTAATTAAAGATACTTCAGACGAAGGTGTTATATACAAATCAATTATTGAATACGATTATTATATTGGTGGGTTATTATATAAAGGCGAAACTATTTGTATAGGGGGTGAATTAGATACAAGTTTTAAGGATAGAGCTATTAAGCGGTGCGATAAATATCCTTTAGAAGCATCTGTAAATGTTTATTATGATCCTAAAAAACCTCAAAACGCCTGTTTAGAAAGAAAGGGGGAAGGAATTGGAATACTTTATTATTTTGGAGTATTCATTGTTTTAATAGGGCTTTTTTTTATTTTAAAAAATTATTAAATTGGGCAAAAAATAGGGACAGCCAGGCTGTCCCAAAACGACTGTTTGTCATTCTGAACGAAGCACATTCACTTCGTTCAGTGTAAGCTCCACGAAGCGAAGAATCTCATTCTTACAATGAGTTATGCAGAACTTTCCCAGATCTATGTGCCCAGACCCAAATTCCATGCTGGTCCGATCTCAAAAGAAAAAATGGGCAAGGACATATTTTTTAGAAACAGTAAGCGAGATTTGTGTGGATGGTAGCACGCACTACGCCTAACACGAGCTTTGCGGCTCACTACGTTCGCCCCGGCTGGACTTCAGATACGCTCTGTCAGTCCAACCGCGAGTAGATAGGAAAAAATTTTTGGCGATCAGAACTAAGGTATACGCTGTATGCTGCCCGCTTAGTATTATACTGTTTCAGTCCAAATGAGCATAAGCAAAAAGGCCTTAGATGCTTTTGACCAATCAGCCACCTGCTATTCTTTTTTTAGGTGGATAAATAGCATCACCATTGAACTGGGGTATATATTTGTTAAAAAAGACATTAAATAGCCTGCTTAAAGAGGCGGATGGGGAAGGGTTGAGGCTATTGGTAAAGATTATCAGGGCATACCTTTAATGTCTTCGTTAAATCAATATGGAATAACCTGCCTGCTCAAAGTGTTTATCATTTGTAAATACCCTTTTAATATTAACCAGCTTCATAACCTCAAAACTTGTGCAGTCAGTAATCCCCCAGTCTTTGTCCATTCGTTGCTGATACAACTTCCACGCTGATTTATAAATCTCATCTGTTATCTTAACAACTGTAACACTTGGAGATTTTTCAATACGGTTAATATATTCAATAACAGCCTTTCTATATTCAGCTTTACTTAAGGCATTTATGGTTTCTATAAGAATATAATTAGTTGTTATTAATTCAGTCTGCTGCGAAAGCAGACCATTGAGCAGTTTTACAGAGGGTTTATGATAGTTGTCGCTTTTGTTGATTAGAGCAATCCACGCAAAGCTATCCATAAAGATATGATTAGTCACCTTTAGGTACCCCGTAAAGGTAAAAATCATGGTGCTGTGCAAGATCAGAAATGCCAGTCTCAACAGCAATATCTTCTATATCTAAGAGCGGCTCCTTAACCTCCTCAGTCCCTTTTTTGCTCTTTTGCAGAATGCCCTCTTTTAAATGATGAATTATCTCTATAATCTTAGGCATCTCCTCATCAGGAACATCCTTTAATTCTTCCATAATCTTCTTTTCATATTTAAGTTTACTATTCATTTGTTCTGCGCCTCCCTGCAAAGAGAATATTTTTATAAATTATCCTACAAAACTATCAGGATTTCAAGGGATTTATATAAAGATAAAACATACAAGCCTTGAAGGGTTAACAGACACAAAGCGATCCGTTGGAGCCGTTGATTAGCCTCTTCGTTTTGCATCAACTCTTAAAATTAATTCATCTATGATAGGACTTTTCCCAAAAGGAATAAAACTAATTGGAGCCGAAAAAGTAACCTCCGTTCCGAAACAGCATGGATGTCTAAGTGTAAGCGTTACCCTTGGCGGATTGGTAAAATAGGAATAGCTAATATTCATTATTTCAGATAATGGAATACGATCTTCCTTGTTCTTGTTTTTAACAATAAGCATATCGCCATCATCCCAAACTTCATCCATAAGATCAAAGACGAGCTTCTTCATTAGAAAATAACCAAAGACTGCCATGGCTGTTGGGATGAGTAGAAGCGCCATTTGAAGCTCTCCCTTTGCAATCATGGCAAACGATGAACCCACAACGAAGAAAGCAAGGAATCCGAACCATATTACCGGGAAAACACGTTTATTAAAAAATGTCGTGCGGGAAGATATTCGTCGCATCTTTCAATTCACCATTATAATTACTTTTGATATAATTTTGTCAAACCCTACACTCTGACCGCTTATCGTAGTGGCGCCTTGCCGATGGCAAAGCCGAAGCGCCATTAGGCGAAGGCCATTGTCAATCTCCTCTTTGTTCCTTCTCCCATAATGCCTTTAGGTCTTTTTTTCCATGAATAAGACCCAAAATAATAACCCTCGATTCTTCAATGCTATAAATAAGGCGATATTCTTTTACAAAGATTTCACGAATACTTGTATTCCCAAGTTCTGGAACAACTCGTCCTCTTTCAGAGAATTCATTCAAGAAACGGCTTGTATCAAGGGCTTTTTGGACAAATGCTGCTGCATAAAAAGTAGAATCCTTTGCAATATATTCAGCAAGAGCCTCAAGGTCAGTGGTGGCTTCAAATGACCAGATTACTTTGCGAGCCATTTTGACATCCGCTTTTCAACCTCTTCTTGAGTATATACTCTTCCTTCTTCTGCATCCTTCAAACCGCGTTCAATCTTCTGAAGAACATAAAGATGATATTGAATATCCTCTAATGAACAATCATCAGGCAAACGGTTGAGAAGTTCGTTAACATCTTGTTTGGCTGTCTGCATATTCCCTCCTCTTTTATCTTAATTCTACTAAATTTGACCGTGAATTTCACATAACGGTGCAGCGGCTTGCCGAAGTGCACATAGAACATTATATCAACCGCCCCTGACACTGTCAATCAATTGTGCGGCCTACATCACTTCCAGTATCACTGGCTGATAGGTTCTGTCCTTTTCTATTTTTCTGTTGTAGAGCCGCATTGCAATAAAGGTGGGAATCAATAATATTACACCGGTGATGATGGCAAAGAGGTCAGAGTCCTTTGAATATGAAATATAAACAGCAAGCTCCTTACCGATTATTGCACCGATTATAAAAATAATTATAGGCACCATATATACAAGGAAGGAAGCCTTAAGATATACGCCAGGCTTTAAACCTATCTTTACCCTTTCGCCGACCTTTGCATGGATGTTATTGACAACCTCCATTATCATCTCTGTCCCTTTTTCAGGATGGCAGAAAGATGCAGACGCACAGCCCTCACACGCAGAGCTCCTTATTGTCTTAACCTTTGCCTTATCATCAAAGGTCTGTATTACGATACCTTCTTCTTCTATCATTCATACTCACCATACATAAACAGTTCACGTTCAAAAATGTCCAGATGCAAGGCGGAGCGAGGACTCGCACCGCAGCATACAAAGTAGTATGTGAGGATGCGAGGCCGAAGCGACAACACAGCAGATGGGCGTTTTTCAGCGTGAACTAACTCATTAGCTTATATTCAATGCTATCTACAAGCGCCTGCCAGCTCGCCTCCATAATATTCTCTGACACGCCGACAGTGCCCCATTTCTTCTTCTTATCGCTTGACTCAATAAGCACCCGCACCCTCGCAGCAGTGCCCCTGTTTGCTGCCAGCACGCGCACCTTATAGTCAATCAGCCTCATCTCTTTTAATTTTGGATAAAACTTTTCAAGGGCCTTGCGGAGCGCATTGTCCAGGGCGTTCACAGGGCCCCTTCCCACTGCTGCTGTATGCTCTGTCTCGCCGCCGACCTTCAACATAATAGTAGCCTCTGAGATAGGCTCCTCTCCCTCTTTTCTCTTTTCCACAATCACCCTGAAGCCGATGAGGTCAAAGAATCTCTTGTGGGTCCCGAGTGTCCTCTTCATTAAAAGCTCAAATGAGCCCTCTGCACCCTCAAACTGATAGCCCTGGTTCTCCAAGTCTTTTAGAGTCTTTAATATCTCCTTTAACTTCGGACTCTCCTCTGGCAGGTGAATCCTGAATTCTTTTGCCTTGCGAAGTATATTGCTCTTGCCAGAAAGCTCTGATACCAATACCCTCTGATAATTGCCGACAAGCTCAGGTCTTATATGCTCGTATGTCTCTGGATTTTTTAGCACAGCATTTACATGTATACCGCCTTTATGTGCAAAGGCAGAATCGCCGACATAGGGCTGGTGCTTAAAGGGAGAGAGGTTTGCAATCTCGCTTACAAAGCGCGATACCTCTTTTAATTTTTTTAACTGCTCATTGCTAATGCAGTTGATTTTCAGCTTTAATTTCAGATTCGGGATGATTGAACATAGATTTGCATTGCCGCATCTCTCGCCAATGCCGTTGATAGTCCCATGCACCTGCACAGCCCCAAGCCCAATAGCAATAACAGAGTTTGCAACTGCCATCTCTGCATCATTATGCGCATGGATGCCAAGAGGCACATCAATATTATTTTTTACAGCTAAAAATATCTCTCTTAAGACATCAGGCATTGTCCCGCCGTTTGTATCGCAAAGCACAAGGCAGTCCACGCCGCCTCTCTTTGCAGCCTCAAGCGTCTGCATGGCATATTCAGGATTAGCCTTGTATCCGTCAAAAAAATGTTCAGCATCATAAAAGACCTTCCTGCCCTTGCCCTTTAAATAGGCGATAGAGTCATATATCAATTCAAGATTCTTTTTTAAAGGTATACGGAGGGCATCAGTAACATGAAGGTCCCATGTCTTCCCAACAATCGTTACTGCCTTTGTGCCTGTATCAAGGAGCGCCCTGATATTAAAATCCTTCGCAACCTTCTGGTCTGCCCTTCTTGTGCTTCCAAAGGCAACAATCTCTGAATTTTTAAGGCGCAGCTTTTTTACCTTTTTAAAGAATTCTGTATCCTTTGGATTTGAGCCGGGCCAGCCGCCTTCTATATAATGTATGCCAAAGGCGTCAAGTTTCTCTGCAATCCTCAGCTTGTCCTCAACAAGGAAGGCAACATCCTCTGCCTGCGCGCCGTCTCTTAGAGTTGTATCATATAGTTTAACTTCTGACATATCACACCCTTGCCTTCTCTCCTAATTCAAAGGCATCATGCAAAGCCCTTACTGCAAGCTCTGTATATTTTGCGTCAATAACACAGGATATCTTTATCTCTGATGTGCTTATCATCATGATATTGATGCCTTCTTTTGCAAGTATTGCAAACATCTTTGCTGCAACGCCTGAGTGAGAGCGCATGCCAACGCCTACAATAGACACCTTTGCAATATCAGGATTCAGCAATACATCAACGGCGCCTATCTCCTTTGTCATCTTTTTCATTATATCAACTGCCTTTTTTGCATCTCCCTTTGGCACTGTAAATGATATATCCGTAAGCTCCCCCTGGCTGATATTCTGTATAATCATGTCAACAATAATATTTGCATCTGATATTGCGCCAAATATTCTGCCGGCAATGCCTGGCTTATCCGGAACACCAATCAATGATATATTTGATGCATTCTTGTCATAGGTGACTCCAGAGACCGCCTCTTGTTCCATATCCTTATCCTCCTTTGTAACTAATGTCCCGCTGTTATTGGTGAAGCTTGAAAGGACGCGCAGAGGGACATTGTATTTTGCAGCAAATTCCACAGAACGGCTGTGCAAGACCTTTGCCCCAAGGCTTGCCATCTCAAGCATCTCTTCATAAGAAATCTTGTTTAGCTTTCTTGCATTTGCAACTATATTCGGGTCAGATGTATACACTCCGTCAACATCTGTATAGATATCGCACATATCTGCTTTTAATGCTGCTGCAAGCGCAACAGCAGTTGTATCAGAGCCGCCTCTTCCGAGTGTTGTAACATCAGACTTTTCATCTATGCCCTGAAAGCCTGCTACAATCGGGATTGTCCCTTCTTCCAATGCCTCCTTTATCCGCTCTGCTGTAATCTTTTCTATCCGGGCCTTAGTATGAGCGCTGTCAGTTATAATGCCGACCTGCCTGCCAGTAAACGACCTTGCCTTGTAGCCCATATCAATAAGCGCCATTGCAAGAAGCGCAATAGAGACCCTCTCGCCTGTTGAAACAAGCATATCAAGCTCCCTGTCGTCAGGGCTTGAAGAAATATCAGTAGCAAGTTTTATCAGTCTGTCTGTCTCTCCTGACATGGCAGAGACAACAACAACCACATCATTGCCTGCATCCTTGGAAGCAGCAACCCTTCTGGCAACATTTTTTATCCTTTCAATGCTGCCCATAGAAGTGCCGCCGTACTTTTGAACTATTAAAGACATAGAAACTTTATTCTCTCCTTATTTTTTATTGGCATCCCTGCTCCCCTATTAAGTATAAAATAACTTCTTAACGGCAAAGTAAAAAGCTCCAGATGCAAGGCGGAGCGAGGCATCGCACCGCAGCATACATCTTAAGTATGTGAGGATGCGAGGCCGAAGCGACAACGCAGCAGATGGACTTTTTACGAAGCCGTTACTTCCCCAAAAAATACTCCATCATATTATGAGCAGGATTAAACACCCTCCCCTTCTCACAGGTCGCCTCATCAAAGGCGCCGTCAACCTTGCCCTGCTTCTTTGAATTAAAGATTAAATACGGCACAGGGTCTGCTGTATGCGTCTTTTTTGAAATCGGCGTCCTGTGGTCGCACAAAACCATAATCTTATAATCGCCAAATTGCTTTATGCCTTCCATCACTGTTCCAACTACCAAATTGTCAAAGTCCTCAATCGCCTTGATCTTTG
>JACRON010000232.1 GCA_016214425.1 Nitrospirota bacterium | reverse complement strand
GACGAGGCCCATGAGTTGTTTTAACAATACACAGAGTATTGAGAGGATAGTATATGCAGTATTGAGCCATCTAAATAATCAATGGGGAAGAAAACCCTTAAAAGAATTTACACATAAGTCTTGACACTACCTTTGTTTTATACTCCTGCCTTTGGTTAAAGGCTTCGTTATGTTATAATAGTAAATCATGAACAATAATATTCCCGGATACATCAGGCTATTGCAAACTGGCGAGCTTCATACCCGAGCAGAAGAAGTAGCAGAAAGCCTCCTCAAAAACTGCACCCTCTGTCCGAGGGAGTGCGGTGTTGACAGAACAAAAGATGAGCTTGGCTTTTGCGGCTCAGATTATCTTCCAATAGTTGCAAGCTATTGTGTTCATCATGGTGAGGAGCCTGTTCTCTCCGGCACAAAAGGCTCAGGCACAATCTTTTTTGGAAACTGCAATTTAAAATGTGTCTTCTGCCAGAACCATCAGATTTCACAGCCTGCACAATCATTAAAAAAGAATGAGGTCAGCTTTGATAGGCTTGCTGATATCATGCTTGAATTGCAGGCAAAGGGCTGCCATAATATTAACTTTGTATCTCCAACACATTTCTCTGCCCAGATAATCAAGGCAGTTGCAATAGCAGCATCAAAAGGGCTTAAGATTCCATTAGTCTACAATACCAATGCCTATGACTCTTTGCAGGCATTAAGGCTTTTAGATGGCATAATAGACATCTATCTGCCTGACATAAAATACAGTGATGACAATGAGGCAAAGGAGTATTCAAATGCAAAGGGCTATGCAAGGAATTCAAGACAGGCAATTACTGAGATGAAGAGGCAGGTTGGGAATCTTATTGTTGATGATAGCATTGCTGTCAGAGGGCTTATAATTAGACATCTTGTCCTGCCGAATGATATTGCAGGGAGCGAAGAGAGTTTAAGGTTCATAAGCGACGAGATTGGCAAGGAGACATTTATCAGCGTAATGTCCCAGTATTTCCCAGCTAACAGGGCAGGGGATTTTCCGCTCCTTTCAAGGCCAATAAGGCAGAGGGAGTATGAAAAGGTTCTTGGGCTTCTTGATGAGCTTGGTCTTGAAAACGGCTGGGTTCAGGAATACTCAAGCAAAGACTACTACTGTCCTGATTTTGAGAAAGAGATGCCGTTTGCAGATTAAGTAGAGGGTTGTTCGGCTCTTAATGTCTTTACCACAAGCCACGCAATAGCGGCAATCATTATAATCCACCCGAGTGCCTTAACGATTCCTGATAGCACTGTGTCATATTGAAGCATATCCATGCCTGAAAGGATTATGTTCCAGTCGTGCTCTCCTCCGCCGACAAGGGGAAGCAGCCTGCTCCTTGCATCAGCAATATAAACAGAGATATATAACAGGTTCTCTCCAATCCAGAAGATGCTAAAGGCGACGCCAGAGGTCTCTCTCCTCCTCCAGAAGCTTGCCAATACCATAGACGGCATTAACAACTGTGCGATTGTTCCGCCCCAGATGCCTATAGTTCTGCCAAAGATTCCAAAGAACAGGTGGCCGAATTCATGAAATGGAAGGTTAACATAGTCTAATATAAGGAAATTGTCTTTGTCTGTTAAGGCATGAAACCAGAAGGCAATCGCTGTAAGCGCGCCAAAAAACAGGCTAATCCTTGATATCGGCTTCCACGAGGTTTCCATTAATAGAAAGTATACCAATTGCTGTAAATACCGTCAACTTTTGACAAGCATACACTTAAAAATGTATGTCAGGGAATTTTCCTCATCAAAGCCCGCAAAAGCTTTACTGCCATGCGCAGCTTCTCCTCGCCTGCTTCATTACAACTTATTTAGCGGACTTCGCATACCGAGGACGCTCTTTCCTGCCTGTCGGCAGACAGGGATGTCATGCCAGTGCAGCTTTATAATTTTCAACAATATTTTATTGATTTTTCATGCTTTTTGTTGTATTTTTAGGTTCAGTACTAATAAAAGGTAGAAGCTGGAGAATAACTTGTTAGTCAACAGGAGTAGTAACTATGACTCTTAATTCGAAACAACTCAAAGTCGTGATTGCAGCCGCTGTGATTTTCATTGTCATGGGGCTGTACCCACCATGGATCTATACGTTAGACGTTGAATCAATTCATAGCGAAAAACCTGCCGGATACGCTCTGATCATTGCACCACCTACGCCTGAGAAAAACGCACCAGCATTTGGAGTTCGCTTGGATATATCCCGTCTTTTGTTGCAATGGCTTGTTTTGGGCGCAGCAACAGTGGGGGCGGTTTTGGTTGCTAAGGGGCCTCGTATGGAATGAGGTTCACCAGTGCTAACAAGGCGCTCCACCGACCGGCAATTCTGCTGCGCTCCATTGCCGCTGGTGAGCTTTAGCGTTATGGTTTTAGATATGACATTCCCTCATGGCTTTTATGATGATGAAATGCATATATTGTTTAGAAGATAAACCTGAAGCTTTATATAGAAAGACAGAGCATGTCATACCTCAGTCTTTTGGGGTATTCAAAAACAATTTTACCCTTAACAAAGTAGTTTGCGATAACTGTAATAAGTATTTCGGTGATAACTTAGAGATTGATTTGGCTCGTGATACTTATGAGGGGCATTCGCGATTTGAATTCAATGTAAAAAAACCTGATGACTATAAATCTTATGGTAAAAATAGCAGGATAATAATACGCATTGCAGAGGGGCCGTTGAAGGGCACTTATGCTTATAGAGAATATTCACCTGATAGCAATAAGATTGTTCTAAAACTTGTTCCACAGGTGGGATTCAGAAAACTTGATTCAGATGAGTACGAATATTATTTATTGGATGAAATTCCTGACAAAGAATATTTAGAAAAGAACGACTTTGATCTGAAACATACACAGGCCATTAAAGCATTTGGTACAGATGTAAACCAACTTGAACAGAAACTAAAAGAAAAAAACATTTCCTTCAAGCTGAGAGGAGAAATAGCGCCTCCGGATAAATCGGACGATTTATTGTGTGAAATTGAAGGTGAGATTGATAGAACCATATTTCGTGCCATAGCAAAAATTGCTTTCAACTATCTTGCCTTTTGGCAAACTTCGGAGTTTTTATATTACAGAGATTTTGATAATGTAAGAAAATACATTCGCTATGGAGAAGCAGTTAACTACCCAATCGTGCGAGTTATTGATAAAGCTATTCTTGCTGATGAGCCAAGCACGGGTAAAAGGAGATTAGGACATCTGATCACTGTAAATTGGGCAGGAGATAATTTGTCTATTGTCGGCCAAGTCTCTTTATTTAATTGGGTTACTTACGTGGTATGCTTAGCAAGAAACTTTTCTGGCGAGCGTAGAAATATCAAAAAAGGTCACCTTTTCAATACAAATTCACAAGAGATTTATATGCTTGAAACGAAATAGAGATAGAAAATATAACAACCAGATGGACATGAAGGAGTGCAACAGGACGCTTTTTGGGTTGAGGATGTTTTTCAGCCTGCAAATCGGCTTTTTTCTTTCTTATGTCATACAGTGGCACTCGTTAGTCATCAGGGCGTTACAACACAATAAAAAATGAAAAACAGCATAAAACAATGGATGATGAGCGCATTTTTTAACTTTGAGTATTTAATTTATGGAGTAGCAGAAGAGTTGAGTTTATGCAGCGTATACTTCCTCATGAGCCAGCCTCTTAGCTGCATACAGAAGCGCTGCCTTTATATCCTCATCAGTAAGAAATGGATAATCTTTTTTAAGCCCTTCTTTCGTCTCACCATATGCAATCTTTTCAACAATTATTTCTACAGGCAGCCTTGTCCCCTTGATTACAGGTTTCCCAAGCATTATCTTCGGGTTAATAACTATACGCTTAAGAAGATTTTTCTCTGTCATTTTATATCCTCCATAGAAACAAATCTTATTTTCTCTTTCGTTATTACTGTAAAATGATTTAAAAGCTTATCGCTATAATTATGCAGTAACTTTTTAAATAGTTTAACTTTATCCTCTGCTTTCTGACCTTTCACTCTTATTAAAATTATTCCTATTGAAAGTTTTCTTTGTAAAAAAGTTATCTCGCCAAAATCCTTGTCATTTGTTATAAGAATCCTCTTTTCTCTATTTGCCAGATCTAATAGTTCATCATCAAACATTTTACGATTATAATCTGGAATCCATTTTACATTATTTTTCTACATTTACATCAGCGATAAATCTAATAGCTGCCATTTGTTTCAAATATATCAGATTTTTTGCTTGTTAGCTATAGAAAATGCAGGTCTTCTTTATATTCATATGGAAAAGGGGTTTATTGTAGGGCAATCTCAAGAAATAACATCAGGCATTAGATACAGCAAGCTACTATCAAAATGCGTCAATAGATGCCACTTTTACATCCTTAGCAGCTTAGTTTTATCTTTTTTCTCTCCAGATGTCCAAGAACATTTCTATTTTAGCCTAACAATTATACGGAAATATTTGACAAATGCTATGACCTTGTTATAATATATTGTTTTTAATAACAAAAATGGCAAATATAGTTCAAAGAATCCCAAAGTGGAGCACAAAGAGGATAAAGCTAAATTCATCCCTTCATAAGACAAAGGGATTGTTGCGCGATTTGAGGCTTAATACTGTCTGCGAGTCTGCGAGGTGTCCGAATATATCGGACTGTTTTTCAAAGCCTACTGCGACCTTTATGATACTTGGCGATGTCTGCTCAAGGCAGTGCAGCTTCTGCTCTGTTGAAAAAGGCGTGCCAATGCTGCCTGATGCATCAGAGCCAAAAAGGATTGCAGAGGCAGTGAAAAGGCTTGGATTAAGGCATGTTGTGATTACATCTGTTACAAGGGATGATTTGGCTGACGGCGGCGCAGGACATTTTGCAGATGTTATAAAAGAATTATCTATGATTGATGATTCAGGATTCAAGATTCAGATTGAGGTATTGACTCCGGATTTCAGAGGTTCAATAAATGCCTTGAAAAATGTGGTTTCTGCAGGGCCGCATATCTTTAATCATAACTTAGAGACAGTGCCGAGGCTGTATTCAACAGTCAGACCGCAGGCTGATTATAAAAGGTCTTTGGAAGTGTTAAAGAATGTAAAAGAAATGGCGCCTGCTATTTATACTAAGTCAGGGATAATGGTTGGTTTTGGTGAAACAGAGCAAGAGGTAATTGATGTGATGAGGGATTTAAGAGGTGTTGGCTGTAATTTTATTACCATTGGCCAGTATCTTCAGCCGAGAAAAGAGAATCTGCCTGTTTATGAATATATTAGACCAGAGGTATTTGAGAGATACAAAAAGATTGCAGAGGGGCTCGGGTTTTTGCGGGTAGCATCTGGACCATTGGTGCGAAGCTCGTTTAATGCAGAGGAGATGATTATTACTTAGGCATTGCAAAATGCAAATTGTAAATTGCAAAGTGCAAAATATGGTTAAGAGATTTTCTAAATTTTAATTTTTCATTTTAGAATTTTCATTTTTCAATGGAGCGAAGCGACAATGGAAGAGTTTGCAAGAATAAAAAGGCTTCCACCCTATGTCTTCAGCATTGTAACAAATATGAAGATTGAGGCGAGGCAGAGGGGCGAGGATATAATTGATCTTGGCATGGGCAATCCTGATATGCCTACGCCAAAGCATATAGTGGATAAGATGATTGAGGCGACAAAGAACCCGCGTAATCACCACTATTCTGCATCAAGAGGCATTACAAAGCTTCGCCATGCTATTTCAGCATGGTATAAGCGCAGATACAATGTTGATATAGACCCTGAGACAGAGGCAATAGTTACTATTGG
>JACRON010000206.1 GCA_016214425.1 Nitrospirota bacterium | reverse complement strand
TCTTTATGCCCTGCTATCCTTTTCAACCCTGTTTTTATTCCTCCAATGAAGATGTCATAGTCGCCTTTTGAAGAGTTGCTCATAAAAACAAATCTTTTTCCATCAGGCGACCATGAAAAATTTGCATTGTAGCTTGCGTCAATATCATTCATCTCATCAAGAAAAAAGTCTTCAGCCTTTTTTTGCTTTCTCCTGCCTTCTGAATCAAGCAGCAGCCTGTCAAGAACAGCGCCGTCTACACTGCTTATAATAATCTCCTTATTATCGCCAGACGCCCTTTCATACGCTATTATTTCGCCTGTTGGCGACCATTTTGGGTTTGATTCATTATAGCCAGCGGCAATATCACTCAATGCCTTTACCTTAATAACATCAACTTCCTTTCCTGTATGCCCGCTTGCTGCCACAGCGCCAAAAACATTAACAATATAATCAGGAAGCCCCTTGCCTTTAACTGCCTTATCCTCAGCATAAGCAGATTCAGCAATAAAAAGTGTAAGACTAAAAACCATTAGCAATCTGATTACTGTCTCTTCATTCAACACAATTAACTTATTCAACCTAATCATAAATCTATATCTACAAGTTCATTATTAACGGCAAAGTAAAAAGCTCTACTTCCCCGATTCTCCGCATCTCCGTTTCATTTTTTTTGCGAAGCCGTTACAGCTTGTCCCTTATCTGGCTCCAATATATCCTCGCACCATCCTTTGCCTTCTCATAATCTGCCTTTCCATCAAGCGCCTTTGGGAAGAAATCAAAATAGTCCCTCCACGCCCAGTTTGCATTTCTCAGATACGCATCTTTTTTTGTTATTAGATAGAGCTTGTGATTTGAAAGTGCAAGATAATAGATAGTATCATGCAGCCCCTCATCATAACTGTCATTTGGGAAGAACCTTGTATGCTGTTTTGCTATCTGGAGATTATCTACTGCCTTTTGAAAATATCTGACAGCCTCATCCTTATTTATCTTTATCATGTCATTTGCCTTTAGATAATATGCGTGCCCAAGATTTGTAAAGGTTATGGCAAATCTCTTGTATATTAACTGCTGATTTTCGGGAAGGGACAAAACATTTTCAAACTCCTTTATAGCATTCTCATAGTCATTCCTGTCATCAAGATATATCTGGGCAAGCCTGTGCCTTGCCACTGAATAATCAGGATGCCCCTTTTCTGCGCTTGAGTATGCTGATATTGCCTTGTCAATAGCGCCCTTCTTGTATTCTGCCTCGCCAATCTTAAGATAATCCTTATAAAGGGTTATCTTATTCTGACCTGTTTTATCTATTACCTCTTTATCAAACTCAAGCACATCTTCCCAATCGCGATAATCCTGCCCTGCAGATACTTTAACAGTATGAAATCCAAGTTCAACAGGCTTACCATCTGCAATGGGTGTCTTTCCAAGAGGCTCTCCATCAACAAACACCTCTGCTCCAGAGGGAGAAGATTCTGCCTTAAAGAGCGCTGTATTGGGTGTCATTACAAATTCCTTGGCATCTTTATTCTTATCAAAACTGACTTTTTCCTTAATCTGCTGATACCCGTGTTTATAAAGTATGAATGAATATCTCCTGCCGAGCTTAATGGGTATATCAATCTTACCGTCCTTTTCAGTTGAGCCTATCCAGAGATTTTCCATATAGATATTTACGCCGCCAAGGCTCCGCACATTGGCGCCCTTGCCGCCTTTTACAACTGCTGTGAAATAGACCTTATCGCCTGTCTCTGCTGTATACTCAAAGAGCTTTCTTACAACCTTGTCCCCTATTGCTGCCTTTTCTTTAACCTTCACAGGAACAGCGAAGGATGATGCTGCCTCTATCTTCTTTAATTCAACAACACCAATGTCTTTAAACCCAGTCATCTTTCCTTCATTATCTATCTTTGCGCTTTTGATATCAAACTCCATACCCTTTGCCAGTCTGTAGCCTCCTGCCTTGCCAAGATTTATCTTTAAACCTTCTTCTTCAACCGCAACAACTGTGCCTTCAAAGGGGAATCTCTCTGCAATCTCTGCCGAAATATCCTTTGATGCAGAGTCAATATCCCTCAGTCCTTTAGCCTGTTTTATAACGCCTAAGAGGAGCTTGCCGCTTGATGTATAAACCTTTGTCTCAATAGTGTAGCCCTTGTCATCCCTGCCAACACTGCCAACAACTATCATGTCAATGGATTTTTTAAGAGGTGTATTAGCCCAGCCCTTTGTAGTCATCTTGTCAAGGCTGAGTTTGTTCCTTTTGACCTCATCAATCAGGACATTTGTCTGCACCTCTTTAAATGCCTTGTTATCAAATAAATTCTCAGATAAAGAGGACTGCACCCTGCTTATAATCTCCTTTACCTCATTGTCTGCATAAAGATTGCTTGCAAATTTGTATATACCGACCTTTATAGGCTTTGGCGACTGAGGATAGAAGTATCTGACAAGGCTGACATTATCTTTTAAAGCAACATCTCTCTTCCATGTATATGGGATATAATCAGATGCCTTTAATTCAACAGAAACCCTTTTCCCAATATCACCCTTATAATCGTATAAAAACTGTCCCTTTTTATCAGTCTTTCCCTGGAGTTTTCCGTTTATGTAGACATCAATCCCGGAGATGCCTGCTGTTACGCCATAATCCTCTGTCTGTGCTGTTATGCTAAGTTTTATATACTTTGTCAGTTCAACAACAATATCTGTGCCAGGCTCAATCTTTGCCTTTTTCTCTCCTGATATATAGCCTTGCTTTGATGCAGTAATCACCGCACCCTTTGTAAAGTCTTCTGTATACACATGTTCATAAATACCCTTATCATTGGTTGAGCCGACCTTCTTTTTATCAATCACAATCTGGGCAGATGGAAGCGGGCTATCCTTTTCCTTTGCAAGTATAGTAAAGTATTTCCCGCCAGACAGCTCTGCAATAAACTCATATTTATCAGTAACAGAAGCGTCCTTTGGAATCCTTATAACAAAGTTCTTTTTCCATGGTTCATATCTGTAGCCCTTTGCATCCTTCTTTACTACAACCTCCACCTCTGCGCCTGGTTTTCTTATTATCTGGCCTGTGTATTTCCCGGATGAATCTGTAAGCCCTTCCTCTTTGCCGTCAACAATCACCTTTGCCTGAGAAACAGGTTTGCCGTCAGGCACTGACCTTGCCTCAAGAGCAATATCTATCTTGCTGCCCTTTGAACATGAAACTGCTGCAAAGAGGATGAGAATTAAAAAAACCAAAAGTTTATATTGCTTCATAATATGATTCCTCCTTAATCTTAATCCCCCCATCCCCCCTTTACTAAAGGGGGGGGTGAGGGGGGATTATTCTCTGGTAAGTATTGCAATAAATCTATACTCTCCCTTTTGATGACTCTCTGCAATTGCGACTACCTCTTCATTTAGCTTTATATCACCCTCAAAACTACCTTTATCTGTTCTGTCTGTTTCAATGTA
>JACRON010000228.1 GCA_016214425.1 Nitrospirota bacterium | reverse complement strand
TCGCTTAATAATAACGCCTCCTTATTATCAAAGTCTATCAATGGATTATACGATTTTCGGGATTATAACAGAATTAAAGAAAAAAATAAATAAAAAATACAGTGGGGCTGTTTCACTTTAATTTCTATCCGTATAACATTACCAATGTAACATTTCAGGTATTTACGGCTTTCACCACAGAAGACCATACTGTCTGCAACAGCGATGTCAGAACGACAATGATATACACACATTGCGTCCCGAGCAGAACCGTCAAAGAGGGGAAATGCCCGCTAAATGAATAGAATAGTTATAAGTCTTTTTTTGTCTATTTTTTTATGATATAATACAAAAGCCTTAATAAGTAAAATCATTTCTTTATTATAAGGGGATTGGGGATAAATGATTACCACATTAATAAAAAAGGTTATAGGAACAAAGAATGACAGGGAGCTGAAGAGGATTCAGCCTCTAATAGACAAGATTAATGCATTGGAGCCTTCAATAAGCGTGCTGTCTGATGAGCAGTTAAAGGCAAAGACAGCAGAGTTTAAAAAGAGGCTGTCAGCAGGTGAGACATTGGATGATATATTGTTTGAGGCCTTTGCAGTTGCGCGCGAGGCGTCAAAGCGGGTGCTTAATATGAGGCATTTTGATGTCCAGCTTGTCGGCGGCATTGTCCTGCATGAGGGAAAGATTGCAGAGATGAAGACAGGCGAGGGCAAGACGCTTGTTGCAACCCTTCCTGTTTATCTTAATGCCTTAAGCGGCAAGGGCGTTCATGTTGTTACTGTCAATGACTATCTTGCAAAAAGGGACAGCCAGTGGATGGGAGAGATATACAGGTTCCTCGGGTTTTCTGTCGGCATTATCCAGCACGATTTGAATGATGCAGAGAGGCAGATAGCATACAGGAGCGATGTTACCTACGGGACAAATAATGAGTTTGGTTTTGATTATTTAAGGGACAACATGAAGTTCGACATCTCCCATTATGTTCAGAGGGATATGAACTATGCAATTGTTGACGAGGTTGACAGCATTCTGATTGATGAGGCAAGAACTCCATTAATCATATCCGGACCGACTGAAGAATCCACAGACAAATATTATAAGATAGACAAGATAATTCCAGGATTAAAAAAAGAGACAGATTACACAATAGAAGAAAAGACAAGGAGCGTTGCGCTTACTGATATTGGCAATGAAAAGGTTGAGAAGATGCTTGGCCTCAGCAATATGTATGATATTTCCAATATAGAGATTGTCCATCATGTTGTTCAGGCATTAAGGGCGCATACGCTTTTTAAAAAGGATGTTGATTATGTTGTTAAAGACGGTGAGGTTCTTATTGTTGATGAGTTTACAGGAAGGCTTATGCCAGGAAGGCGCTGGAGCGACGGCCTGCATCAGGCGGTTGAGGCAAAGGAGGATGTTGAGATTGCAAATGAGAACCAGACTTTGGCAACAATCACCTTCCAGAACTATTTCAGGCTTTATGATAAATTGGCAGGCATGACAGGAACAGCAGATACAGAGGCAGCAGAGTTTAATAAGATTTACAATTTGGATGTTATGGTGATTCCTACCAACAAGGACATGATAAGAGCTGACTATGCAGATGTTGTTTATAAGAGTGAAAAGGAAAAGTTCAATGCTATTGTAGAGGAAATAGCAGAGCTGCATAAGAATGGCCAGCCTGTGTTAGTCGGCACAATATCTATTGAAAAATCTGAAAGAATCAGCGATATGCTTCGCAAAAGGGGCGTTAAACACTCTGTCCTGAATGCTAAATATCATGAAAAAGAGGCTGAGATAGTTGCACAGGCAGGACAGAAGGGGACAGTTACTATTGCAACAAATATGGCAGGCAGGGGAACAGATATAGTTTTAGGCGGCAATCCTGATTTCTTGGCAAAGAGGGTATTTGAGAAGGACCCTGAGAAGCCTTTGGACACGGCTGAGAGGCAGAAGGTTTATGATGAGATTAAAAATAAGTGCGATAAGGAAAAGGGAGAGGTAATAGCAGCAGGCGGCCTTCATATTCTTGGCACAGAGAGGCATGAGGCCCGCAGAATAGATAATCAGTTAAGAGGCCGTTCTGGCAGGCAGGGAGACCCTGGCTCATCAAGGTTCTTTTTGTCATTAGAAGACGACCTTCTTAGAATATTCGGTTCAGACAGGATTGCAAGGATAATGGACAGGCTTGGGATGGAGGAGAATGTCCCTATTGAACACGGCATGGTTACAAGGGCGATTGAGAATGCCCAGAAAAAGGTTGAGACGCACAACTTTGAGATAAGAAAACACCTCCTTGAATATGACGATGTTATGAATAAGCAGCGTGAGGTGATATACGACCTCAGGCGTCAGGTTTTAACAGGAGAGAATCCAAAGGAATACCTCTTTGAGATAACTGAGGAGATTGTTGACAGCCTCCTGTCTGAACATTGCAGTAAAGAGATACATCGCGAGGAGTGGGATTTAAACGGCCTTGAGGATGCTGTTTTCAGACAGTTTTCATTAAGTCTAAAAGAGGATGGCATTAAACTTGAAGAACTAAACAATGATGAAGAGATTAGAGAAGCATTATTAAAGAACATTAAAGAATATTATGAGAAGAAAGAAAAGGAATTCGGCAGCCAGATAAGACAGATTGAAAAGGCTGTTATGCTCCATGTAATTGACACCCAGTGGAAGGACCATCTTCTTGGCATGGATTATTTAAAAGAAGGCATTGGCCTTCGCGGCTATGGCCAGAAAGACCCTCTTGTTGAGTATAAAAAAGAGGGTTATGAGATGTTCCTTGATATGACAGACAGAATCAAGACAGAGACAGTAGACCGTCTTTTTAAGATTCAGGCTGTGAAGGAAGAGGGTGTCAGGATGCAGATGCCGAGGCCGCAGAGGATACACCTCAGCCATGGCGAGGGTGCTGCCAAGTCCACACCTGTTCAGAATAAGGACAAGAAGGTTGGCAGGAATGACCCCTGTCCTTGCGG
>JACRON010000227.1 GCA_016214425.1 Nitrospirota bacterium | reverse complement strand
TGGTATTGGCAAACTCTACATTATACCCATGAGAGCTTAAGGTATCACCTAAAAGCTGGCACAAATCCTTTTCATCGTCTATGATTAAAATATTCTTTATCTGGGTTTTTTCAGGTAACCCCGTTAGAGAACTTCGTTCCTCGTCGTCGGCTTTCTCTAACGGGGTTAATGCCTTTCTTACCGGTTCACTTCTTCCTGTCTTTCTTAATTGGACTCTCTCATAGTGCTGAAAATAGGAGATTAGTTCCTCAAGTTCTTCAGGTCTTCGCCAACCAGAAAAACCACTGCGCCAGACAACTACCTCGCCAGGTTTTATCTTACCAGTAGAAATCCAGCTCCTTAGCCGACTATCCGATATCTGCCGATATATATCCGCACCCCTTCTAATATCCCATCTTATCTCTGCCATAATTTATGCCTTAAGATTTTTTTATTTTATGCTACCCTTTCATCTTCTCTCTACTCTCGGCTCAACGGGTAAACCCCGTTAGAAACCTCTTTGTCCTTACAGGTTGCACAGAAGTTTCTAACGGGGTAAAGAAACTATAAAGGTAGAGCCTTTTCTTGACTTACTTTCAACCTCTATAGTGCCGCCGTGACTAACAATAATTCCATAGCATATCGTCAATCCTAAACCCACACCACCAGACTTGGTGCTAAAAAAAGGGTCAAATATCTTGATAATATCTTTTTCATGGATGCCTCTGCCTGTATCATGAATCTTTGCCAGGAAAAAATTTCCATTTAGTTCGGTAGTAATAGTTAAGTTACCGCCGCGGGGCATAGTTTCAATGGCATTGATGATTAAATTCAAGAAGGCCCGTTCTATCTGTTCTTTATCAATTCTTAATGTGGAGGGATTGGAAGTAAAGTCTTCAGTTACTTTTATCCTCTGCAAGCTAATCTTGGCTTTATTGGACTCCAAGACATCCTTGATGACCGTATGTATATCATAAGGCTGAAAATTAAGTTTTGTTGGCCGAGCGCAGTTTAATAATTCCGTAATCAGATAATTAATCCTTTCTATGTTTCTCTCAACAATTTCAACATGTTTAAAACCCTCTTGCTTTATCCTATTACCCCTTTTGAGTTGCTGGATGGACATAGAGACATTGGTCAGGGGATTTCTTATCTCATGGGCAATGCTTGCGGCTATGCGGCCGGTATATGCAAGTTTCTCAGAGCGGACTAATTCATCTTTACTCACTTTTAATTCTGTATAAGAGGTCTTGAGTTCTGCCTGAGAGCAAGTCAATTCACCAATCAACTCTTTAATCTTACTGATATCCCTGGCCATAAAAATAGTATCATCCGGATATGAGACTCTACTCGAAATATTTACACTTACCGGAATTTCTTTACCATCTTTGTTTAAATACATAAGCCCCTGCTCTGCTAAAGGAATCTTATCCCTCAGGCCCTTTAAGGAAAAATTCTTGCAGATTTCCTCGAAAGGAAGCATTAGGAGGTCTTCTTTCTTTTTATAACCTAAAAGATCAAGGGTTGCCTGATTTATTTCTCTAATCCTACCCTCTTTATCTACTGCAATTACACCATCAACTACGCTATCCAGAAAATTTTTTTCTTGATCAGGGTCCATTTTACTTACTCCTTAAAAATAAAATGCCCGGATATCACAAGTTGATATCTGGACACAAACTTAAAACCTGTATGTAAAGATCTATTTTTGAACAGCCTTGATTACATAGATTAGAAAAAATAATTTCACAGATATTTCAAGAAGTTTTAATCTGTGTAATCTAATCTTTTATCTGTGTAATCAGAGATTGTTGAGTCTTTCAAGAATCTGTTTACTCTTTACATCTTAGAAATCGTATTAATCCGAGCAGCATTTTCCTTATATATTTAATCTCTAATAAATTGTTCCTTGATTAATGTAGAATTACCCTCGCCAATACAAACTGCATCAAACCCTGCCTTCTTAATAGATTTTTCTAAAAGGGCAGAACAGCGAGAGAATGCTTCGAGTGGAAATAAAAGAATATTCTTATAGGCTGGTCGCAATGAGGGATATATGTGCAAGATATTAGCCATCTACTATAACCTAAACAACCCCATGCCGAAGCAGAATCTTCTGTCTAAAGACAGAATCTTGATGATACAAATCTGCTGAAATTATCTATTAAGTTACAGATACAGCTTATTATTACCTAACTTACAAATTCCCCCTTAAAAAAAACTGACTTTTACCCCTCCTTTCAACTTAAAGATTTGAAGCTTAGATCCATCCTCACCAATTTTATAAACTTTATTGTAGCTTATTATACTTAATGTTTCATAATTAGTCAAGTTTTTTTTGGTTCCCAAATCTGCCGATAGGATTTAACGGTCTGCCTTTCATGCCCCCAAATGCGCTTTTTTAAAGATTACAACAGTAAATTAAGTTATAAAGTTCATAGTATTTCCATGCCTTGTGCCCCCTGTTTGATTTAGGAAGAGGCATCTGTTGAGCAATAAAATCCTTGAGCCCAAATCCCCTCAAGAATTCCGCATACACCGAAAGCCCTGCCCTCGATGTTATCTCATCTTTTGTAATTCCAATCTTGAAACTTAACTGCGTTTGTTGTATCATCTCTATACCCCCTTTATGGTTTTTTGTTTTCACCTACTGGGTGATATTATATATCACCAGAAAACATTAATCCAGAAGGGGTTTTTATTTTTTTGATGCTTCTAAATCTATTTTAGGGTAAAAACAGGATGCTTTACCGAAAACGATATTTATGGTATAACTAAAGCTAATGGATAACCCGCATCTGAGGTTTAATTCTATCCATATTGCAGGGACAAATGGCAAAGGCTCTGTCTCTGCTATGTTTGCATCTGTGCTGCAGGAGGCAGGATATAAGGTTGGGCTTTATACATCTCCGCATCTGATAAGCTTTACAGAGAGGATAAGGATTAATGGAAAAGAGATTTCAGAGGATAAGGTGATAGAGCTTACCGATGAGATAAGAAGCAGGCTGTCTGCTGCTGATATTGCTGATTGCAGAGACAGAGAGTTTACCCCAACCTTTTTTGAGTTTACCACAACCATTGCCTTTGCATATTTTGCAGAGGAGAATGTTGATATAGCTGTTATTGAGACAGGCATGGGGGGCAGGCTTGATTCAACAAATATAATCAAGCCCCTCGTCTCTGTAATTACGCAGATAGACTATGACCACAAGGAGTTTCTTGGAGATACCATCCAGAAGATCGCCTATGAAAAGGCAGGGATTATAAAGGAGGAGGGCATTGTTGTTTCATCGCCTCAGAACAATGAGGCAATGGATGTGCTAAAAACCGTTGCCAGAGAAAAAGGGGCAAGGTTTTATATTGTTGGCGAGGATGCGGTAGTAGCAGAAAAGCAGAGCAGCCTTAATGGATGTATCTTTGACTATAAAGGAATTAAAAATGTGTTTAAGGATTTACTAATACCCCTTGCAGGAAGGCATCAGATGCAAAATGCTGCAACATCGCTTTTAGCATTAGATGCGCTGGGATTAAAGATCAATGAAGCTGCAATCAGGGAGGGGCTTAGAAAAACCAAGTGGCCTGGGAGGCTGGAGATAGTCTCCAGAGAGCCTTTGATTATTTTAGATGGCGCGCATAATCCTGCTGCTGCAAAGAAGCTTAGAGAATTTCTATCAGAAAACTTTCACAACAAAAAGATTATATTAGTCCTCGGCATTCTTGCTGACAAGGATATATCAGGCATTGTTTCCGAGCTGTCACCAATTACAGACAAGATAATCCTTACAAAGCCAGACTATTACCGCGCCTCTGACCCTGAGAGGATAAGGGAGCTTATCAAATGGCCTCCTGTTACAGCAATAAACAATATCCCTGATGCAATTATGCATGCAAAGGAGCTCGCAATGCCCGATGACATTATCTGCATTACAGGCTCACTATTTACAGTTGGAGAGGCAAAGGCATTCTTCTCAAATCCTTCTTCATTAAAACTCATGGCAGGGCTGAGGGGATGATGATGGGCCAGACATCAAGACGGCCGCAAAGATTTTTTATCTTTTCTATTTTATTTCTGCTCAGTTTCCTTTCCACTCTATTTTCCCCGGCATCAATAAATGCAGAGGTGACTGATTTAGGGAAATATGCAAAGACAAGCGAGCCAATAACCATAAACGCGGATACACTTGAATATGACAGGGAAAAGGACATATACAATGCAAAAGGGAATGTAGAAATAACTCAGGGAAAGGTCAGGGTAACAGCAGATGAGGTTACAGTTGACAATAATTCATGATGGCAGGATGTTTATAAAAAAAGGAAACTATCATATTGATGGAAATGAATTTGAAAAACTTTCTGAAGATAAGTATAAGATAGACAAAGGCTCGCTCACAACCTGCGACGCAAAGATACCTGACTGGCGCTTCAGGGGAAGCGATGTAAAGGTAACCCCTGATGAATATCTCACTGCATGGAATGTCTTTTTTTATATAAAAGATATCCCTGTTTTATACTTGCCGTATATTGCGCTGCCAATAAAAACAAAAAGGCAGACAGGTTTTCTTATACCCAGAATAGGCTATAGCACAAATGAAGGATTTAAATTTAAGGAGGCGTTCTTCTGGGCCATTGCAGATAATATGGATGCTACAATCTATGCAGACTACAGAAGCGAAAAGGGGCTTGGAACTGCTTTGGAATTCCGTTATGTCCTGAGTCCGTATTCACGGGGAAATCTGTATACAAATTATGTAAATGAATGGCTAACAGGCAGGGAGAAATGGGAAGGGAAATATTTAATTGAGCACGCATTTACTGAAAGGCTCAATGCAAAGGCAAATATAAACTATGTGAGTGATAAGAGTTATTATAAAGATTACAGCGAGACAACCTATGAAAGAATACAAAGAAGCACAGATTCCAATATCTGGATAACTCAGAACTGGCCTTCAAGCTCTTTGTATCTCTGGACACAATACACAAAGGATTTAACAAAGGTTAATGATGAGACGGTCCAGAGGCTTCCTGAATTAGGATATAAGATAGTTGAAAATAGATTATATGAGCTGCCTTTATTCTACAGCCTTAATTCCACTGCAACTAATTTTGAAAGGAATGTTGGCAAAACAGGCCAGAGGATTGATGTTAACCCAAAAGTAAAGGCTGAAATCAACCTCTTCAGGGCATTTGTGTTTTCGCCAAGAGGGGAGCTTCGCGAAACACTCTATTCAGAAAGCAGGGAAACTGATGAGTCTGCACACAGATTCTTATACAGCATCGGCGCAGGGCTCTCAACAAAGATAAATCGTATTTTTAATACAGAAGGGTTCGGCACAATAGACAGGATAAGACATTCCATAGAGCCAGAGGCAGACTATGAATATATCCCAGATGTAAATCAGAGCCAATTGCCGCAGTTTGACGCAGTTGATAATATCCCGAAGAAGAGCCTTGTTTACTATGCCATTACAAACAGGTTTTCAGCAAGATACACAAAGGGAGCAGAAATTAAAAAGCTTGAGTTTCTTATGTTAAAGCTTTCCCAGAGCTATGATATTAATGAGGAGATTCGCTATTATAACCTGTCAACACCAAAGAGGCCCTTTTCTGATATAAGGGCAGAGCTGAATATAAAGAGCGAACAAATGGTCAACCTTTTTATTGATTCAAAATATAATCCTTATACAGGGCATATTACAGAGGTGAATTCTGATTTAAGGTTCCAGATAGGCCGCTTCTGGTATATTACTGCCGGCGAGAGATATACAAAAAATCCACGGATTGAATTTTTAACAGGAGGCATGGGCTTCTCTTTTCCCTTTGGGATTGATATCTCAGGCACTGTCTGGTATGACTCATACTTAGGAAGGCTCAGGGAGCAGACCTATATACTGAAATATGCAAGGCAGTGCTGGTCTGCTGGTTT
>JACRON010000226.1 GCA_016214425.1 Nitrospirota bacterium | reverse complement strand
GAATGAGACAATCAGCATTAAGAAAGAACCCTTTTCCTTTGTGATTGCCTTAAATGGTTTTAATATACCTTTTTTGGTTGCATGAAGGTTTAATGTGTAGGCTCCGGCAGTGATAAATATTACTCCAGCAGCCCCGGATTTATCAGGGAGTTCTCCTAAAATTAAAAAGGATGTTAATATTAAGAATACAGGCGTAAAGGCAAGGAAAGGGATTGTTAAAGAAAGGGGGGATTCCTTTAATGCCTTTATATAGAGTATTAATGCCACAATCTCAAGCGGCAACGCTGTGATTAAGGCAATCCAGAAGGTGGAGTCAACAGCAGGTATCTCAATAATAAAAAAGATAATCAGCAGATACGGCACAGAGCTTAAGAGCCTGAACCAGGCAACAATATACTCATCTGCCCTCTGAAGGGTCTTTTTGGTAATGGCATCGCTTGTTGCCTGAGAGAAGGCTGTTATTAATGCGTAATAGAACCACATAGTTTTTTAATTCACCCTCCCCTGATCCCTTCCCATTAAGGGAGGGAAAGTGGTAGGGCAAGGTTGTAGTGCAAAAGGCACGGTTAAAACCGTGCCTACAAAAACCTAATCAACCCTAAAGGGTTGCCCTACAAAATATCCCTCTCCCCTTGCTTGTGGGAGATGGCAAGGGTGAGGGGCATATTACTGTGCAAGGTCGTGATGCTCCTTTTTCAGCATATAGAAAACAATGGGATAATATAAGACATAAGCTGTTACCTCAAGAAGCGAGGGGTTTCCATTATAGCCGAATAGCGCCTTTAAGAATGAGCCTACTGTCCCCTTTTCATTCAGGATATGATTAATATCCCACACATTTTTGATTATAGGCGGTAAAATGCCTGCCTCCTCAAATTCATGCACGCCATACGCAAGCAAGCCTGCGGCTATGATGATAATAATTATGCCTGTTATTCTAAAAAATGTTTTTAAATTAACATGACCAAACCCTTTGAAAAAGATATAGGCAAGAACAATTGCAGTAATTATGCCTCCAAATGCGCCTATTATAGATGATGAAGCAAACCCGCTATTAGCGCCATTGTTTGATGCCTGCTGTATGAAGAGGGCATATAAAAAAAGGACTGTCTCAACACCTTCCCTGAATACTGCGATAAAGGCGAGGGCAGAGAGCGCCCAGAGGTTCTTTGACTCTATTGCTGCATCTGCCTTCTTTTTTAATTCCATGCTTACGCTTCTGCTCTGATGATGCATCCAAACAACCATATAGGTTAAGACAGCAACAGCAAGAAACATGACTGACCCTTCAAAGAACTTTGCAAATCGGCCTGTAAAACCGCCCAGGAAAAAGCTGAAAATATAAGCTGCAATGCCGCTTACAAGTATAGCAGTTAGAACTCCGTAGTAGACATAATTATTATATCTGCTCTGCTTTGTCTTGGAAAGATATGATAAAAGTATGCCTACAATTAAGGCAGCCTCAACACCTTCCCTTAGTGTGATTAAAAAACTTCCTAACATTTTAAACCTCCCTTACATAAATTTCTTTTGCGATTTCTTCATCAAGTGCAATCTCAGTCTCGTCGATCTTCAATACATACGATGGTTTTCTCTGGTGAACCCTCACTATGCTTCCTGGCACAATGCCCAGAGAACCTAATTTATCCAGCCTTGCATGATAGCGGGGCGTTATAAAGACTATCCTCCCATCTTTCCCGGGCTGTATATTTGTTAATGGCTGGACAAGGGGTTTTATCTCTGTCTTAAACTTTTTGCAGCATTCGCCGCGGGGTATCGGCCTCCCATCAGGACATATTGGCGGATGGCCCAGAAAGGTGCAGACGCTATCGGTTACCTCCGGACTCAGTATATGTTCAAAGGCGCAGGCATCAGCATGTGCCTGCTTTATCTCAAACTCAAAGAGGTCAGCAAAAAGCCTTTCTGCAAGGCGGTGCCGCCTGATTATTGCCTCTGCTTTTTTCTCGCCTTTAGGCTTAAATTTAATCCTTTCTCCCTCAACAGAAACAAGGCCGTCCTCCTCCATTTCTTCAAGCAGCCTTTTCACATCTTTATCTTCTGAACTTTTCAAAAACCCCTTTAAATCATCCTTACTGTCCTCCTTCATTGTCCAGAGGAGCTCAAGGAGTTCGTCAATACGCTGCCCCTTTCCTTCAATCCTTCCACCATGCCATCTGTGCCATCTTTTTTCTTGCTTCATATCAATATCTCCTTATAACTTAATCTCTAATGCCCTTAAAATAAAATTTAAAATCCCCCCAACCAAAAATGCAAAGGGGAAGATAAAGCCTACTATTGCCATTGCTGTTTTGAGCCCCCTCTCTTTTATTATCATAAACAGATTTGCAATGCACGGCACAAAGAGGGTAATGGTAACAAGGCTGACGAGTATCTGGATATTATTAAGCTCTCCTGCCTGTGCCATTGCAAAGAGGCCTGCTGCGCCATAATCCCTTCTAAGAAATCCAATAATAAATGACTCTGCAGCCTTTGCAGGAAGGCCAAGAAAATCCACAACAAGCGGCGCGGTAATTTTTTCAATTACAGTCAGCAGCCCGAGTTTATGGGATATAAATAAAATCAGTGTCCCAAGAATAAACAGCGGCACTGCCTCTTTCAGATACCATTCCACCCTTGCCAGTGTCTTAATAAGGATATTTGAAAATTGCGGGATGCGGATAGGTGGAAGCTCCAGAACAAAATCAGATTCATCTCCCTGAATAATCTTGGCAGCAAGGTAGCCGACAATAAAGATAACGCCTATTATAATACCTGCCCACAGGATCACAGCCTTTAATGAAAGCCCTGCAAGCATACCAAGTATCACCCCGAGCTGGGCAGAACACGGGACACCGAGCGCAAGCAGCAGGGTTACAATAATCCTCTCTTTTTTTGTCTCAAGGATTCTTGCAGTCAGTGTAGCCATTGTATCGCATCCGAGGCCGAGTATCATTGGAAGCACAGCCTTCCCATTAAGCCCCATCATCTTAAATACCCTGTTTACCATAACAGCAAGCCTCGGCAGATAGCCTGAATCCTCAAGTATTCCAAAGGCTATAAAAAATGTGCCAACGATGGGAAGGACGATTGCAATAGCATAGGTGAGCGCCATTGTTATTATGCCGTAGTCTCCAACGAATAGCTCTTTAAGGAGCGGCACAGGCACAAGAGTATCTGTAATTTTTACTGCCCATGGATTCAGGTATCTCCCAAAGAT
>JACRON010000040.1 GCA_016214425.1 Nitrospirota bacterium | reverse complement strand
ACCAATTCTGCTGCCCAGACAATAAACAGGATTATTGATGTTTTTCCCCCGTATCAGCAGCCTCAGGTTAGGGCACAGTTATCCTTTGTATTAGAAGGAATCATGAGCCAGCAGTTGATTCCAAAGGCAAGCGGCACAGGCAGGGTCCTCTGCCTTGAGATTTTGATACCAAATCCTGCGATAAGAAACCTGATTAGAGAGGACAAGGTCCACCAGATTTACGGTATGATGCAGACAGGACAGGCAAAGTTTGGCATGCAGACTATGAACCAGTCCCTTTTTGAACTCTATTCAAGGAAATTGATATCATATGAAGAGGCAATTGGAAGGTCAAGCGTTCCAGAGGAATTGATTGCAATGATAAACAGGGGTGGGGTATTGCCTACATCGCAGGGACAGGGTCAAAAGGAATATAATTTAAAGGAAGGGACAGGCAAACGATAAGGAGGATTAATAATGGCTAATTTTAAATGGACTGGAAAGACGAGGCAGGGGACAATGCAAAAGGGTGTTGTTGTTGCCAAGAATAAGGAAGAGGTGATCGCCTTATTAAGAAAACAGAATATACTTGTTACCTCTGTTCAGCAGGCAGCAACTGATATAAAGATATCTATTCCTGGAATAGGCGGGAGGGTTAAAGATAAAGACTTAGCAGTATTCACAAGGCAGTTCGCAACAATGATAGACGCAGGACTTCCGCTGGTTCAGTGCCTTGAGATTCTGTCAACACAGACAGAAAATAAGTCCTTGGCTACAGCATTAAAGGATATAAGACAGGATGTTGAGTCAGGCGCGACATTTACTGATGCCTTGAAAAAGCATCCAAAGGTATTTAATGACCTGTATGTAAATATGGTGGCTGCAGGAGAGGCAGGAGGTATTTTGGACACAATCTTAAACAGGCTTGCCGCATACATTGAAAAGGCAATGAAGTTAAAAGCCAAGGTCAAATCAGCCCTTGTATATCCTGCTGTTATTATTTCAGTTGCAGTGATAGTAGTGGCCATACTCATGATATGGGTTATACCAATATTTGCCCAGATGTTTACTGGTATGGGAGGCACTTTGCCACTGCCCACAAGGATAGTAGTAGGCATGAGCTATTCAATAAAGGCTAACATAATTTATATGATTATAGCAATTATATTTATAATTGTTGGAATAAGATATTTTTACAAGAGTGAGAAGGGTAAGAGAATAATAGATGCTCTTTTATTGAAAGCACCTGTTATTGGCATTCTTATTAGAAAAGTAGCAGTAGCAAAGTTTACACGGACAATGAGCACCCTGCTAAGCAGTGGAGTGCCAATTTTAGACGGACTTGAGATTGTATCAAGGACAGCTGGAAATAAGGTTGTTGAAGAGGCATTAATGAATACCAGACAAAGTATTAGTGAAGGAAAGACTATTGCTGACCCATTAGGAAAAACAACTGTATTTCCGCCAATGGTGGTTCAGATGATATCAGTTGGAGAGGCAACAGGCGCTTTGGATGCAATGCTTTCCAAGATTGCTGACTTTTATGATGAGGAGGTTGATAATGCTGTTGCAACATTAACATCCATGCTGGAGCCAATGCTTATGGTCTTTCTTGGCGTTGTGATTGGTTTTATAGTAATTGCCATGTATCTCCCGATATTTGGTATGGCTTCATTAATAAAATGAGTGGGATTGATGAGGTTTAATAATTTAGAAGAAAAGGAGATACAAAAGAAGCTTAAGATATTGATGATACTGAGGATAGTGATGATAACGCTATTCCTCATATCATCAGTCCTTTTTCAAATAAAATTTGGGAAGAGGGAAATACCTGCCTTTTACATCCTTGCAGCATCTGTTTATTTTATTTCAATAGTATATGCCCTGTTGATTAACAGGGTGAATAATTTTGTGCTGTTCGCCTATATCCAGTTAATTGGCGACCTTATAATTGAAACTGTCTTAGTTTATATCACAGGAGGGATTGAGAGCAGTTTTTCTTTTACATATATCATAACCATAATCTATGCAAGCATAATGCTGTATAGAAAAGGAGGCTATGTAATTGCAGGCATCAGCAGCATACTGTACGGCGGGCTGATTGATTTGCAGTATTACGGCCTTTTTGAAGTAAGGAAAAGGATACTGACCTTGTTGAGTTTCAGACCTTTTATAAAAATGTTGCCCAGAGCATGAGCAGCGGCCTTCTTACTACTGACTTAAAAGGACATATAACATCCTTCAACAGGGCTGCAGAGGATATAACAGGTTATTTTTTTGAAGAGATCAAAGGAAAGGTATGGCATGAGATATTTAATTTAGAAGAGATAAAGTCTGTGTTCAGCAAATTGGAGATGCTGCGCATACCCTTCAGATTTGATGGAAGCTATACAAGAAAAGACGGCACTAAACTGGCGCTCGGCATCACCATATCATCCTTAAAGAATGAATCAGGCGAGACAGCAGGCGCAATAGGGATATTTCAGGACCTGACAAAGATTAAGGAGATGGAGGATGATATAAAAAAGAAGGAGAAACTTGCAATGGTAGGAGAGCTGGCTGCAGGAATGGCGCATGAGATAAGAAATCCCCTTGCATCCTTAAGCGGCTCAATGCAGATATTAAAAAGCGAGACTTCATTAAGCGGCGAGAATAAAAAACTCCTTGAGATTGCTCTTCGCGAGACAGAAAAGCTGAACATGATAATATCTGACTTCCTTACTTATGCCAGGCCCACACCTTTGAATAAAAAGAGGTGCGATATAAACAGGCTATTAAACGATACAGTAACGCTTCTGCGAAACAGCAAGGAATATCAGAATAAGATAAAGATTGCTGCTAACCTTGAAGGCAAAAGATTGATATCAGAGGTTGACCCAAATCAGATGAGCCAGGTCTTCTGGAATCTATCTATTAATGCAGTCCAGGCAATGCCTGAAGGAGGAGAATTAATAATTACCTCAAAGAAAAAGGTGAAAAAAGGCAGAGGCTATGAAGATGCTGATAAGGACTATCTTGAGATAACTTTTAAGGATACTGGCAATGGCATAAATCCTGTTGTTAAGGATAAGATATTTTATCCGTTCTTTACTACAAAGGATAAAGGTTCGGGACTCGGCCTTGCGATTGTACACAGGATTATTGAAGGCCATAAGGGTGATATCAAGGTTGAGAGCAAATTAAATGAAGGCAGCAGATTTATTATACATTTACCAACCGCATAGCAGAGGAATAATAAAAAGATTGGCATTCACAAAAGTGAAGCCATTGATTACACAGATTATAAACGCAGATTACACAGATAGAGACTGATTTTTAATCGGTGTAATCGTTTTTCAAAATCTGTGTAATCATAATTATAATTGGAGGTCTTTTTGTGGATAAGATATTAGTTGTTGATGATGAGAGGAGCATGAGGGATTTTCTCTCTATAATGCTCAAAAAGGCAGGATATGATGTTACAACTGCTGTTGACGGTGAAGAGGCTGTAAAGGTTTTACATAAGGATATCTTTGACCTTGTGATAACAGACCTTAAGATGCCGAAGGTAGACGGTTTGCAGGTTCTAAAAACAGTTAAGGAGCTTTCGCCTGATACAGTAGTTATAGTTATTACAGCCTTTGCCTCCACTGAAACTGCTCTGGAGGCAATGAAGGAAGGCGCCTATGATTATATAACAAAACCATTTCAGATTGATGAAATGAAGATAAAGATCCAGAAGGCCCTTGAGAAGCGGAGATTGAGCGCAGAGAATGTGTTGTTGAAGAAGGAACTGAAAGACAGGGCGGTCTTTGATAATATTGTAGGCAAGAGCGAGAAGATAGAGAAGGTCTTTGAGCTGGTAAGAAAGGTCTCAGACAGCATGAGCAATATCCTTATTTATGGCGAAAGCGGCACCGGAAAGGAGCTGATTGCAAGGGCAATACATTTTAACAGCAGAAAGAAGGACAAGCCCTTTGTTACCATAAACTGCGGCGCTCTGCCGGAGGGATTATTGGAAAGCGAGCTCTTCGGCCATATGAAGGGCTCTTTTACAGGCGCTGTATTTAATAAAGAAGGCCTCTTTGAGGTCGCAAACGGCGGCACAATATTCTTAGACGAAATCGGCGAGACATCGCCAGCAATTCAGGTAAAGCTTCTCAGAGTGCTTCAGGATAAGGAGTTTAAGAGGGTTGGCGGCACAAAGGAGATAAAGGTGGATGTGCGGATTATTGCAGCAACAAACAGGGACATTTCCAAGGCAGCTGCAGAGGGTAAGTTCAGAGAGGACTTGTACTACAGGCTTAATGTAATTCCTATTACGCTTCCGCCATTGAGGGAAAGGGCAAATGATATTCCCTTGTTGGCAGACTATTTTCTTAATAAATTTAATAAGGCTTTAAATAAAAATGTAAAGGGGTTTTCACCAAAGGCAATGGAATTGCTTCGTAGTTATGAATGGAGGGGAAATGTCAGGGAGCTTGAAAATGTAATTGAAAGGGCAGTTGCATTAAGCAACAGCGAGATTATCACCCCTGAATGCCTTCCTGATATAATAAGAAATATTGACAGGATCTCTTCTGCAGTACCTGTTACCATTCCCCCTGAAGGTTTGGATTTAGAGGGATTTATTGGGGATATAGAAAAGGACCTATTGCTTAATGCCCTTGAAAGGACAAACTGGGTAAAGAAGGATGCAGCTAAGCTTCTGCACTTAAACTTCAGGTCATTCAGGTATAGATTAGACAAGTATAATTTAAATAAGAAACCAATGGGTAAAGAAGAATCAGGAATATAAACTAATAATCAGGAGGTGTCAAGATGGTCATAATAATAATATTAATTGCTGTGATTGCCTTAATATTCGGTCTGCTCTTCCTATTTTCACCGCAGGCACTGAAAAAGATGAATAAGAAGGCGAGTAAGGTAATCTCAAAGACTGATGAGTCATTTCTTAAAAACAGGATTGCCGTTGGAGTCATCCTGATTGTTGCAAGCCTTATCATGTTCTATATCGGCCTCAGAAATTAGAAGGCTGTTGAAAAAGTCATCAACAGCCTTGATTACACAGCTCTTAGATAAATAGGATTAAGAATACAGCCTAAAAACTTGATTTTTGAAAGGTTTATGCTAAACTATAATTAGGTGTAAAAGTATAATTAAATTATGCAATACATCCAATGGAGGTGTTTTTGGGGTTCGGACTCAGTTTTCCTTTTTTCAAAAGGGCTGTAGTTGGGATAGATATAGGCGCTGCATCAATAAAGATGGTGCGCCTTGAAGGTTCTTCAAGAAGTATCAGGCTAAGTTATGCAGGACTTGCTGAGCTTGCAAAGGAGGGTGCAGAAGACAAAATAGCAGATACACTTAAGGGTTTGCTGGAGGAGGGCAGGATAAGGAAAGAATGGAAAGGAGTTGTTTTTACAGGCTATACCCCATTAATAAGATATTTGACCCTTCCTAAGATGCCCAAGGATGAACTTTCAGAGGCTGTAAAATGGGAGGCAGGCAAGATTATTAATCTGCCATTGGAAGGGATGATAATTGATTTTTTGATAATGGGAGAGATAGATGACAGGGATATCAAAAAATATGAGATATTGATTGTTGCAGTTGAAAAAAATACAGTCTTTGGCAATATGGAGCTATTTAAAAAATTAGATATTCAGATAGATATGCTGACAGTTAATCCGCTCTCTCTCCTGAATATTGTTAAAAGAAATTACAAGGAATATTATGAAGGAAATATTGTATATGTGGACATCGGAGCAGGTAAGATAGATATAAATGTTTCAAAGAGAGGTGTTCTTAAATTTACACGAAATATATATATGGGCGGCAGCAATATTACAAAGGCAATAGAAGAAAAAGAGAATATTACCTTTAATGAGGCAGAGTCATTAAAAAAGGAAAGGTGTATTATGCTGCCATTGCCAGCACACACAGCAGAGGTAAATATTGAAAAGGGAAGCGGAGAGGCAATAAGGGCAGTTGTAGATAATTTTATACTGGAGATACAGCGCTCTATTGACTATTACAGGGCGCAGTTTAGGGAAGGCGCAATACAGAGGATAATCTTATCAGGCGGAGCTGCCTTGATGCCTGGTTTAAAGGAATATCTTGCTACATTCTTTGACGCACCTGTTGTTGTTGATAATCCCTTTTTTAATATTGCTTATAACAAAGAAACATTTCATGGTGTGGAGGCAGTTGCTCCGAGATTTTCAACTGCTGTTGGCACCGCACTCGGTCTTTTA
>JACRON010000239.1 GCA_016214425.1 Nitrospirota bacterium | reverse complement strand
GGATTCGTTAATATGCTTGACCAGACAAAACTGCCAACAGAGATTGTGTATGCAGAGTGCAAAGACTACCAGACTGTTGCAAAGGGCATAAAAGATTTATGGGTGCGGGGCGCGCCAGCGATAGGGATAGCTGCTGCAATGGGAATAGCACTCGGCGCGCAAAGGATAAAGGCAAAGAGCTTTGACGCCTTTTATGAAGAACTGACAACAATATGCGACCACCTTGCCTCAACAAGGCCTACTGCTGTGAACCTCTTCTGGGCAATTGAAAGAATGAAAGGGCTTGTTAAAAAAAATAAAGGCGAGGATATTGAAGCCATTAAAAAGAAGCTGGTAGATGAGTCGCAGAAGATTTTGGACGAGGATATTGAAATTAATAAGGCAATGGGAAAATATGGCGCAGAGTTTATTAAAGATGGCGACACTATTTTAACGCACTGCAATGCTGGCGCACTGGCAACAGGCGGCTATGGCACAGCGCTCGGTGTTATTCGCACTGCATGGGAGCAGGGTAAAAGGATAAAGGTCTTTGCAGATGAGACAAGACCAATCTTACAGGGCGCAAGGCTTACTGCATGGGAACTGATGCAGGACAAGATACCTGTTACACTGATTACAGACAACATGGCCGGCCATTTTATGAAAAAGGGAGTGATAGACTTAGCCATTGTAGGCACAGACAGGACAGTTGCAAACGGCGATGTGGCAAATAAAATCGGCACATACTCTGTTGCAGTATTATGCAAGGAGCACAACATACCCTTCTATGTTGCAGCGCCAACATCAACAATAGACCTGTCTATTCCATCAGGCGAATTGATACCGATTGAGGAGAGAAACCCGATTGAGGTAACCCACATCTTTGGCAAGACACAGATTGCGCCTGATAATGTTAAAGTAGCAAACCCTGCATTTGATGTAACGCCTGCAAGGTATATAACTGCCATCATCACAGAAAAAGGTGCCTTCAGACCGCGGGACATAAGGAAGCTTGGGGAGAAAAATGTGGATTTGGAAAAGGTAAGGATAAGGTAAGGGCTGCAGGCGATTTCACTCTCCTGCAGAATTATGTGCCTGTGCTTTTTCCATCTCGGAAGACAGAGGAAAAGCGCCTGTCTTGATTTTCATATTTCCCTTGAAACAGACTTTGTCATGGGTGTAGGCCAGAGCCTTCCGACCCTTCTTTCCCCTCTATCAAGAGGGGATTAAGGGGTGTGTTGTTTCCTCCTGAAATGTCAATTTTGGTGTCTGACCCCCCGTCCCTTCTTCAGTAACTTCTTGGCATTGCTAAGCAGACTGCTATTTGAGAAATCCTTAAGCGCTGTTTGTATATGTTGTCTTTGCTGTTTTTCTGTTTCAGCCATTTGTTGATTTTCCAGAAAATTGGTTCCGGCTTGACCCTACATACATGCCAATTCCAGATGAAATCCCGCTTGATTTACTACCAGTTTCCTTCTTGTTATAGAGGCGATCTTGACCAGCAATTCAATGCTGGGCAGACGTTTGTCTTTTAACCCCTCAAGACGGCCTATCATGGGCTGGCTTATACCGATGGCATCTGCGAGTTCTGATTGTGTGAGCCCTGCTTTTTCTCTTGCTATTTTAATTTGTCTGGCAATAGCAACCCTCAATCTGGCTTTGTCTAACAGGATTTTAAATTCGTGGTCTTTTTCCCGCCTTTTAATAACATCTTCAAGAGAATAAATATTTTTTATGCGAGTATGGATTTTCATATTAATAACCTCCCTGTTTTTTAGTTTCCGAATATATCCTTCATGCGCCTGAGTGCGGTTTCAATTTCATGCTGCGGCGCCTTTTGGCTCTGCTTTTTATAGGCATGGAGGAGAACCATTGTATTTCCTTCAATAACTACATAAAATATTCTGGTCTGTGAAATCTTAATCTCCCATAATTTGCCCTTAATCTGCCTTATAGATACTAATGGGGCTTGCAACCCATATTGTTTTATATCTTCCAACACAGCATATATCATGGCGCTCTGCTCTTTTGGTAATTTATCTATATAATCGCTAACCTGCCTGTGTAGGCTGATTACCATAATTTAAATATAACCTTTTGGTTATAATATGTCAATAAAAAATTGCGAAAGATTTATTTTATTACTAACTATATTACAAGTTCAAAATCCTCCGCCCCTTTAACTTGCTGTGCCATTTTTCATATTTCCCTTGAAGCAGACTTTGTCATGGGTGTAGACCAGACCCTGCTGACTGACCCTGCTGACTCTAAGATAATATAATGGGAACAGATTTATTTACCATTTCCCCTTCCCTGATTGTCTCTTATGGCTAATGGAAGTTTGTTTTGCATAAGATTCCTCTGAACCATCTTGTTTGCAAATAATTTTATGCTCCGTGTGCAACTTATCACAATAAGCAGCTTATTTCAATATTTTGCCGCTCCAGAGGTCATGGAGAAATTCACGCCATGGCATTATCTCTATTTTGTTGTGAATCCTTTTTTCTTTTTCATTGCAGACAACAATGCTTCTTCTGGGAGAATATGTGTCCATAAAAGCGATTAAACCTTTTAAATCCCTTATATCAACATTATCCGTGCCTTTTGCTTCTATAGCTATCTCGCCGCCTCCAATGACATAATCCACTTCAAGACCATATTTGGTCCTCCAAAAATTAATACGAAAATCATGCCTCATGTAAGAACGATACGCAATTATTTCCATAAGTAAAAAATGCTCAAATGCCTTGCCAAATTCGCTTCCTTTCTCTTCCATCAAATATCTCTTGCTAAGGCAGCCTGCAACGCCTACATCAAAGAGATAATATTTCACCGCTTTGGTTATAACCTGCCGGGACCGCCTCTTTTTAAACGGTTCTATTCTGACAGCCATGAGCGTATCTATAAGTATTTGATAATATTCCTTGACTGTCTTTGAATCTACGCCGCAATCTCGGGCAATATTGGAATAATTAGTAAGTTCCCCGTGCGAATAACCAAAGGCATCAAAAAATCTTGAAAAAGCCGGAACATTACGGGTCAATCCCTCAGCAAAGACCTCTTCTTTCAGATAATCCTGCATATAAGCAATTAATGACATTTTTGCATCCTCGCTGTTTTGCAAATAATGTGATGGGATTAAACCTTGGTTTAGACTGCGAAGCAGGTTAAAATTTTCAATTTCTGCTGTAACCAGAGGAAACATTTCATAACGCCATGCCCTGCCGCCTAAAAGGTTAGCTTGCCCTCGTTTTAATTTTCTGGCGCTTGAACCGCAGAGGATGAACCTTAATCCCCTGTTTTCTATCAGCCAATGCACCTCATCAAGCACATGGGGAATCTTTTGAACCTCATCCAATATTATTGGATATTTAAGTAATGCCTTATCTTTTGCTAAAATCATTTCCCGTAACAGCGCTGGATTCTTAGAAATCTTAAAATATAAATCGGTTTTAAGAAAATCAAATACTATGCTGTCAGGGAAATGGTTTTTTAAATAGGTGCTCTTTCCTGTCTTTCTTGCGCCCCATAAAAAGGCAGACTGCTTGGACGGGAGTTTGATATTAAGGATTCTATTGAATATTTTCATTCTGGAATATACTCCATTTTAGTTTAACTAAATTGGAGTATATCTCATTTTAGTAACTGTGTCAAGGTGATATGCATTTTATATTGAACACATAGCAAGCTGTTGTTATACCATAAGGTCATTCTAAGCCTGTCAAAAGGGCTGCATCAGGCTCTTTTATACCACATTCCCCTTTTTTTCAAAAGAAAAAGGGGGTTGCCTTTATTACCCCTCACCCAAAAGAAGAATGGGAAAAGTAAATCGCGCTTATTTTTTAACAGCCTTGCGGCTGTGTGTTTTATACTGCGCAGTGCGCTCCCTGACCACGAATCCTATTTTTTTCTTCTTCGGTTCTGGCGGTGTCATTAATTGACGAATGGCTTCAAACACCACTTTAAACTGTGCGTCGTATTTCTTCTCAAGCTCATCAAGCCGTTTAGCCAGCTCTTTATTGGAGGCTATCATCTCTCTCAGATTGACAAATACCCGCATAATAGCAATATTGACTTGCACAGCTCGTTTGCTATTTAAGACGCTTGAAAGCATTGCCACACCTTGTTCCGTAAACACCATTGCGCTCTTTGCAAATTTCAATGTTTCGTGCCCGGAGGATATCACAATTTGTGATATCCTCATAATCTCCTCGCGGGTCAAGGTAAACATAAAATCATCAGGAAAACGATCTATATTCCTGCGAACCGCCTGATTCAGGACACGGGTTTCAACTCCATATAATTGAGCTAAATCTCGACCCTATTGCTGAATCACCTTTTATCTTCTCTACCTTCCCTGTCCTTCTTTCTTTTATCTCAACAATCCCCTCTTTCAATCCCTTCTCGCCAATAATTATCCTGTATGGTATGCCAATGAGGTCAGCGTCCTTGAATTTTATGCCAGGGCTTGCATCCCTGTCGTCAATCAGGACTTCTATCTTTTCTTTTAATAAGCCTTGATAAATCTCGTCTGCTGTCTTTTTTACTGCCTCGTTCTTCATATTCAATGGCAATATCTCAACCTGAAATGGCGCAATGGATAATGGCCAGATGATGCCGTTCTCATCATGGTTCTGCTCAATTGCAGATGCAGCAATCCTCGCTGGCCCAATGCCGTAGCTCCCCATTATAATCGGCCTCTCTTTGCCTTTTTCATCAAGAAAGTAAGCTTTAAGAGGTTCAGAATATTTTGTGCCAAGTTTAAATATATTTCCTGTCTCAATTACCTTTTCTGATGCCAATGCCTTTCCGTACTTAGGGCAGCCATCGCCTGCTTTTGCTGTATGTATGTCTGCAAACTCTGCATTAAAGTCCCTCTTTGGCACAACACCTTTTATATGATAGCCCTCTTTGTTTGCGCCTGTTACATAGACGCCTTCCTTCAAAGACTCATCTGCAATAATCCGCAATTTACATTTTATTGGCCCGATAAATCCTGCCTCAATGCCTGTGAATTCCTTTACCTCTTCTTTATGTGCAGGTCTGAAGTCACCAATCAGCTTTCTCAGCTTTTTCTCATGCACCTCCTCATCACCGCGCATAAGCGCCATTACAGGACCTTTTGGGGAGACAACAATCAGACTCTTTATAAAAAGCCTTTTATCCAATTTTAAAAATGCAGATACCTCTTCTATTGTCCTTGAATCCGGTGTTGCAACCTCCTCTAATTTCCACTCAGGAAATTCAGGCTTGGAAGGAACTGATTTTGCAAGCTCCACATTTGCAGCATATCCGCAGCCGCACAGAACAATCTCATCCTCGCCAGCAGAGGAAGGAGCCATAAACTCATGGGCAACTGCGCCGCCCATCATTCCAGGGTCGCTCTCTACAATATAAAATTTCAGACCGCTTCTTTCAAATATTTTCTTATACGCCTCAAGGTGAAGCTGATAGCTCTTATCCAGGCCCTCTTCATCTGCATCAAAGGAGTAGGAGTCCTTCATTGTAAACTCCCTTGTGCGCAGGACGCCGCTCTTTGGCCTTGCCTCATCCCTGAGCTTTGTCTGTATCTGATACCATATCTGCGGCAAATCACGATAAGAGCGTATCTCCATTGAAGCAAGCCATGTCATAATCTCTTCATGCGTCATGCCAAGGCACATGTCCCTGCCGCCCCTGTCTTTCAAACGGAACATCTCATCGCCAATATCATTCCACCTTCCTGTCTGCTGCCATACCTCTGCAGGATGAAGCACAGGCATGGAGATCTCCTGGCCGCCGATGGCATTCATCTCTTCCCTTAGAATTCTGTTTATCTTGTCAAGCACTATAAGGCCAAGCGGAAGGTAAATATAAAGCCCTGCTGCAAGCTGGCGCACCAGACCTGCCCTTATCATTAATTTGTGGCTTACTGCCTCTGCCTCTGATGGATTTTCCTTTAAGGTTGGAATAAGTAGTCTTGAATACCGCATAAGGTAAGTTTATATCACAAATAAACCTGCCTTTCAAGAGAAGATATATGCTACAGCTCCTTTTGTGCCTTCAGAATAACATTGTTTATGATTGCCTTTA
>JACRON010000215.1 GCA_016214425.1 Nitrospirota bacterium | reverse complement strand
AGAATGCAAAAAGAATAAAGGAGACTGGCTTCAGCTATGTTGGCATCTCCTTTGACGGCATTGGCGAAATCAATGATAAGTTCAGAGGCATGGAGGGCGCATTTGACTTAGCGCTCCGCGGCGTGAGAAACTGCATGGAGGTTGACCAGAAGGTAGGCCTGAGATTAACCTTGACAAGAAGAAACTATGAAGACCTTCACAACATCTTTGACTTTATTGAGAAGGAGGGCATACAACGTGCTTGTTTCTATCACCTTGTTTATGCAGGAAGGGGAAGTGAGATTAGAAAGGATGACCTTTCACACGAGGAGAGCCGCCATGCACTGGATATAATCCTTGAAAGGACAATGGACTTTCATAAGCGCGGCTTGAAAAAGGATATCCTTACAGTTGACAACCATGTTGACGGGCCATATCTTTATATGAAGCTGAAAAAGACAGACCCAAAGAGGGCAGAGGAGATTTATAAATTCATGGAGTGGAACGGCGGAGGCGCTAATTCATCCGGCGTTGCCATCGGCAACATAGATTTCTTTGGCAATGTCCATGCAGACCAATTCTGGCAGGATTATTCATTCGGCAATGTGAAGAAGAGGCCGTTTAGCGAGATATGGAAGGATACATCTGACCCGATTATGAAAGGCCTGAAAAACAGGATACCTCTGTTAAAAGGCCGCTGCAGTAATTGCAAATGGATAAAACTATGCGGCGGAAGCTTCAGGGTCAGGGCATTAAGGGTGTATAATGACCCATGGATGCACGACCCGGCATGTTATCTGACAGACGAGGAGATTGGAATTACAGAAGAGAAAAAGGTTGCAGTAGGAGAAAAATAGTAGTGCAACAAAAAGATTATGAAATAGCAAAGGAGTTGAAGAAAAGGCTCTCCGAGGTTGTCAATCTTATTGACTTCAGGATTTTTGGCTCAAGGGCGCGGGGAGAAGCGGATGAGTATTCGGATATGGATGTCTTTATAGAGGTCGAATATCTTGATAAACAATTAAAAGAAAAGATCCGTAACATTACATGGGAAGTGGGATTTGAAAATTCTATCTATATTTCCCCCCTTATTTTTACCCGTTATGAGATTGAAGATTCACCTTTAAGAGCATCTCCTATAGTAAAAAATATTGCCGAAGAAGGGGTAAAAGTTTGACAGATAAAGAAACTCTTTTTCAATATCGTATTAAACAAGCCGAGGAAACTCTTTCTGAGGCTAAAAGAATGATGGAAGGCGGTTTCAGCCCAAGGTCCATTATAAATAGGGCGTATTATGCTATGTTCTATACATTATTAGCCTTATTTATAAGAACAGATATAAATGTCAAAACATCCAAACATATAGGAGTCATTTCCTTATTTGACAAAGAATTTGTGAAAACAGGAAAGATTGATAAGCGTTACTCAATAATACTTCATGACACTTTTGATGCAAGACAAGAAGGTGATTATAAAGAATTTATTAAATTTTCTTTAGAGAATGCTGCTGAGTTTGTTAAATTTGCAGAAGAGCTTGTTGAAGGTGTAAAAAAGATTCTAAAATAAGAAAGGTGTAAAACCATGTCCTTTCCAAAACAGCGTTTGCGCCGTATGCGGCAAACAGAGAATTTCAGAAAGCTGGTAAGGGAGACGCAGCTTTCTCCTGATGATTTTATATATCCCCTCTTTGCAGTCCATGGCAAAGGGATAAAAAAAGAGATTCCTTCCATGCCGGGGAATTATCAGCAGTCTATTGATAATATTGTAAAGGATGCAAAGGAGACCTATTCCCTTGGCATTCCGTCAGTCCTTCTATTTGGTATACCTGAACATAAAGACCAACTCGGTTCCGAGGCGTATGCTAAAAAAGGCATTATCCAGCAGGCAATAAAGGCTATTAAGGATAAAATCCCTGAGCTTATTGTAATAACAGATGTCTGCTTGTGCGAATATACATCTCACGGCCATTGCGGTGTTATAAAAAACGGAAAGATATTAAATGACCCGACTCTGCAACTGCTTGCAAAAGAGGCTGTGTCCCATGCAAAGGCAGGCGCAGATATTGTTGCACCGTCGGACATGATGGACGGAAGGGTTTCTGCAATAAGAAACGCACTTGATAAGGAAGGTTTTATTGATACACCTATCATGTCATACGCTGCAAAATATGCCTCAAGCTTTTATGGGCCTTTCAGGGATGCAGCAGAGTCAACGCCAAAATTTGGGGACAGGCGCACATATCAGATGGACCCTGCTAACGCAAGGGAGGCAATCAGGGAGGTTGCACTTGATATAGAAGAAGGCGCTGATATTGTGATGGTAAAACCTGCCTTGTCTTATCTTGATATAATCTACCGTGTAAAAAATGAATTCAATCTGCCTGTTGCGGCATATAATGTAAGCGGCGAGTTCTCTATTATCAAGGCAGGGGCAAAACTCGGCTGGATTGATGAAAAGAGGATGATGATGGAGGTTTTAACATCCATCAAACGCGCCGGCGCAGATTTAATACTTACCTATTTTGCAAAAGAGGCAGCAAAGATATTAAAAGTGTAGGGGCGAACCTTGTGTTCGCCCTGTTACGGAGGAGTTCCCAATAGAAATAATAGACTGCCATTTCCATCTGCTCCCAAAAGAAATTGCAGATAGGGCATCCTTTTATCATAAGGGCTGGATGGACATGAATGCCCATCTCAACATGATGGATGCATCAAATATCTCCAGAGCAGTAATCAGCTATCCCACAACAGATGCCCATATAAATGCAAAAGAGAAGGAAATTACTGTTGCCAAACTCTATAATAAAAAGACTGCGGAGGTGATAAGGCACCACAGAGACAGATTTATTGGCGCAGGTGTTATACCGCTCGCAGAAGAAGGAGAGATGCTTGATGAGCTTAGCAGGCTCCTTGATGTGGGTTTTATGGCAGTATCAATGGCAACGAGTTATGACGGAGTTTATCTTGACAGCGAGAAGTTTCATCCGCTCTTTGAGAAGGCATCTGATGCAGGGCTTCCAATATTTGTGCATCCAACAACAATAAAACCAATCGGCATAGAGACAGTCAAACATCCGCTCCTTACGCCTGTGATAGAGTTTATTTTTGATACTACGATGTGCATCGGCAAGCTGATTACATCAGGGACATTAAGAGGTTTCCCAAAACTTAAATTTGTCTTTGCCAATTTTGGCGGTGCAACGTCGTTTGTTAAGGATAGATATGATTCAACATACAACATGCTCCTTAATCTTGGCTATGTGCAGGACTTGGGAAAAATGCCGACAGAGTTTTTGAAGCAGATTTATGTTGATACGAGCGGTACGGTATCAAAATCAATAATACAATGCGCAATAGATACTTTTGGTTCAGACAATATACTCTGGGGCAGCGACTATCCTGCAAACAAGAATGTAAGGGCGTCAATAGATGCTGTTTTGGATATGAATATATCTGATGAAAAAAAGGCAGGGATAGTTGGAAGGAATGCGGAGAGGATTTTTAGTGGTGTAAAAATATGAAAACCAAAAAACCCAAAATAGCAATCTTTGGCGCAGGCATTGCCGGTCTCACCTGCGCTTATCTCCTGAAAAAGGATGGCTACGATGTTACTGTCTATGAAAAAAGGCCTGATGTTGGCGGGAGATTTTCTGTCTTTGAAACAGAGGGCGTGTATATAAATAAAGGCGCCCTGATGTATGCGCCCAAACTAAACCCGCATTTCGCATCACTCATTAATGAACTCGGCATTGAATCAGAAAGACTCACCCTCTCAAGGTTTGCCCTGATAATCGGCGACAAGATTACTGGCCTGAATAATTTTGCAATGTTCAAGAGCGGTCTATTTTCTCTTTTTGATTACCTCAAATGGCTTAAATTAAAAAGGTTCATAAGAGAACTTGATTTCAGATTAGAAAGCTATGATGAAAGGCTTGAGGAGCTTCATCAATATTCCCTGCAGGAGTTTTGTGAAAAGAAGATGGGATTTAATAAAAAGCTGATTGACTATATTGTCCAGCCCTTCTCAAGCTTTGGCTACATTGACCCGCCGTATATTGCAGCAGACCACGGCCTCTTTCTATTTGCTTATGGAGATACAGAGCTGAGAGTGCCTATAAAGGGGATGTCTGCTGTAACAGATGAACTCCATAATAAACTGAATGGTTATGTAAAACTCAACACATCCGTAAAAGAGGTAAAGCAGAGCAAAAAAGGCGGCTTCTCGGTTGTCCTTGAAGAGAAAGGGAAGGCTGCGTTAGTTAAGAAAAACTACGATTACTGCATCTTTGCCACAGGCCAGGCGAGCCTTAATAAGATTGTCCCCGGCATAGATTTCCAGATACCAATTACAAAAACAAGGGGACTAATCTTTGAGGCTAAATGCCCTCAGTTTAATCCTTATGATGTGCTGCTCTTTTCAAAATACAATAACACTCATGGTGTTCATGGCGGTGAGGTGAAGCGCCTTCCCGACGGACGCTCTATATGCGGAATTTTTTTGTATCACCCTAAAGGCAATGTTGAAAAGGTATTCGGCAAGGTAAAGATTTTGCCAAAGGTCGGCTGGTCGCCTGCAATAACACTCATCCCTCCGAAAAGCAGTCTGAGGGATGTATTAACACCGATTCCAAATTTGTATGTTGTTGGCGATTTTTATCGTTTGCCATGTATAGAGTCATGCGTGTATACTGCAAAGAAAGTTGCGGAAACTATAAAAATAATTTAAATAAATGATAATTTAGTATTCTATCTCTCAAACAACTTCACACATTCTGTCATTCCTGCGGAAGCAGGAGTCCAGGAAAATAAAGAACTGGATTCCGCATCAAGTGCGGAATGACAATAAAAACATGCAATGAACTGTTAGGAGCAATACATTATGCCAATCTTTGGAATTGACAGGGGTTACAGAAATATTAGGCGCTTTGCCCAGATACTATCAGTCTTTGTTGGATACGGCTTCAAAGACATTATAGACAGGCTTCACCTTGAGTATCTTGTCCGTCTTGGCAGGAGGCTTGCCAGAAAAAAAGAGGCAAGGCTGGAGCGCTTAACCAAGCCTGAAAGGCTAAGACTCGCCTTTGAAGAGCTTGGACCAACCTTTATAAAGTTCGGCCAGATACTAAGCACAAGGCCAGATTTAATCCCACATGAGTATATAGAAGAATTTAAAAAACTTCAGGATGATGTGCCTCCTTTTTCTATTACTGAAGCAAAAGAGGTTGTTGAAGAGGAGTTAAAGAAACCAATTAAGGAACTGCTTGGCGAATTTGATGAAAAGCCCCTTGCTGCTGCATCCATTGCACAGGTTCACAAGGCTGTTTTACAGGACGGGAGCAAGGTAGTATTAAAGATCCAGAGGCCAAATATACGGGAGAATATTGAGGCGGATATTGATATATTATTTAATCTCGCACGGCTTTTTGAAAGCTATATCCCTGAAAGCAAGCTGTACAATCCAACTGGCATTATTGAGGAATTTGCAAAGACCATAAGGCGCGAGATGGACTTTACAAGGGAGGCGCATAATTTAGAAAGATTTACTGCAAATTTTAAGGATGACCCCACCATATCCGCACCGAAGGTCTACTGGAATCTAACCACAAACAAGGTCTTGACAATGGAGTTTGTAGAGGGGATAAAGATAACCGATTTCAAAAGGCTTGAAGAAGCAGGACTTGATAAAAAACAGATTGCAATAAACGGCTCACGGTCAGTATTAAAACAGATATTCACCTATGCATTCTTTCAGGGAGACCCGCACCCTGGAAATATACTTGTTAAAGAGGACAATGTCATTGTTGTCCTTGACTTTGGCATGTTCGGAAGGATAGATGAAAAGACAAAAGAGCAGATTGCAGATGTTCTGATTGCAGTAATTAAGAAGGATGTGGATAAGATTGTAAAGACCTTTCTTGAGGTTGGAGTAATTGCAGAGGAGATAAATATCAGGGAGTTCAGGCTTGATATTGTTGACTTTCTTGAGAGGTATTATGATGTCCCTTTAAGCCAGTTAGGGCTTGCTGAGGTATTGAATGAGATTATACAGGTGGTTGCAAGGCACAGGATAAAGATAATGCCTGAGGTAATGCTGTTAATCAAGGCATTGGTGACAATAGAAGGCATCGGCAGGGAGCTTGATCCCAACTTCAATATGGTGGAACATGCAAGGCCCTTTGCAGAAAAGCTGATAAAGGAAAGGGTAAGTCCGAGAAATATTATCAAAAACATTGTAAAGACATCACAGGATGTAAATGAGCTTCTGAGGGTATTGCCCGGTGAGACATTGCAGATAGTGCGCAAGCTGCGCAAGGGGACTCTGGAAATAGATTTAAAGCTCAGGCATCTTGAAAACCTTGTTGCGAAATTAGACAGGGTAAGCAACCGCATCACCTTCAGCATTATCATAGCTGCAATAATCATCGGCTCATCTTTAATTATCCAGACAGACAAAGGCCCTATGTTTTTCGGGTTTCCAGCGCTTGGAATCAGCGGTTTTATTATTGCCGGCGCCCTCGGCCTGTGGCTGATATATGCAATATTAAGGTCAGGAAGGCTTTAAGGTTTAATCTGTCTTGTTTGCCCCTGTTTCTGCAACCATCTTGCTGGCAGAGAGGAGTGATTCAAATGTCCCTGCATCAGTCCACCAGCCGTCAAGGACATCCCATGTCATCTCGCCTTTTTCAATATAGTCATTGTTTACATCTGTTATCTCAAGCTCACCTCTATTTGATGGCTTTAAAGTTTTTATAATATCAAAGACCCTGCTGTCATACATATATATTCCTGTAACAGCATATTCTGATTTCGGCTCCTTTGGCTTTTCCTCTATCTTAATTATCTTATGAGCTTCCTCTCCCCCTATCTTGCTCTCCTGCTCTCCTGCTATCTTGCTAAACACCGGCACGCCAAATCTCTGCGGGTCATGAACCTTCTGCAATAATATTTTTGCACCTTTCTTTTGCCTTTCAAAATCCTCAACCTGTTTTTTTATGTTCTTCTCAATGATATTGTCGCCCAATACAACCACAATCTTGTCCTTATCTGCAAAGAACTCTGCTAAGCCGAGCGCCTGTGCAATCCCGCCTTCTCCTTCCTGATATGTATAATTTACATGCTGTAATCCGAACTCCTTTCCATTGCCAATAAGCTTTAGAAAATCCCCTGCATTGTTCCCGCCTGTTACAATGAGAATATCTTTTATCCCTGCATTAATTAGCGTCTGGATTGGATAAAATATCATTGGTTTGTTATAAATGGGAAGAAGATGCTTATTTGTAATCTTTGTTAATGGAAAAAGCCTTGTACCAAGGCCGCCTGCTAAGATAATTCCTTTCATTATACCCTCCCTATCCGTTCTTCAATGCAGAAATCAGATTCTTCACCTTACCAATCTTTACACCCTTGCCTCTTATACTGCTAAGAAGGCTTATTATAATCCTGCCCAGTCTTATATAGAAAGATTTATACGCATAAAATAAAATCTCTTTGAGTTCCTCGGCTGAAACATAATCCAGCCGCATTACAGGGTTCATGCAGTCATACTTGTCCCAGTCATCTGTAATCAACCTGTCTTTTATCTCATTATAGAGTCTTGTTCCGGGATATGGTGTAAGTATAGTGAACTGGGCGCTGCCGGGGTTAAGTTTTTTGGCATATCTAATAGTCTCAAGCATCATGTCTTTTGTCTCTTTAATATCGCCAAATATAAAGCTTGCCATAGTCTCTATCTTATAATCCCTCAGCATCTCCACTGCCTGCCTTGCCTTGTCTGCGCTGTATTTTTTGTTATATGAATTAAGCACATCCTGATTAACACTCTCTATGCCCATGAAAACATGCCTGCATCCTGATTCTGACATCCATTTTACCATCTCCTCATTTTTTGCAATTGTATCAACACGGGAAAAGCACCACCATCTTATATCAAGCCCCCTCTTTATAATCTCTTTTGAAATTTCTATCGTCCTGCTCGGCTTCATGGTGAAGTTATCATCCAAGAAAGCAATGCCGCTGAAACCGTATTTATTATTTAATAACTCTATCTCATTCACAACCAAATCAACCCTTCTCGCACGCCATCCCATGCTGGAAAATGAAGAGGCGCAGAAGGAGCAGTCTAATGGACAGCCTCTGCTTGTAATCAGTGATGTAACCTTCCTTTTCGCCATCTCAAGCATCACATATTTATTCATTGGCATTAAATCTCTTGCTGGAAAAGGAATGGAGTCTATATCGCTTATAGCAGCCCTGTCAGGGTTTTTTATAAATCTACCATTTTCTTTATATGAAATACCTTTTACTCCGTCAAGAGACAGTCTGTTTTCAATTGTATCAACAAGCTCTAAAAAGGTCTCTTCGCCTTCATTGCGAACAACAAAGTCTATACCGTCATTCACCACTGTCTCTT
>JACRON010000214.1 GCA_016214425.1 Nitrospirota bacterium | reverse complement strand
CTTCTTTGCCTTTATATCTGCGCCAAAGCCCATGGACTTCTGGCTAATCCTCTTTTCAATGTTGTTCTCCAGCCCCACAAAGGCGCCTCCGCATATAAAAAGTATGTTTGAAGTATCTACCTGAACAAACTCCTGATGCGGGTGCTTTCTGCCGCCCTGAGGCGGGACACTGGCAATAGTGCCTTCAATAATCTTTAACAATGCCTGCTGAACACCCTCGCCTGAGACATCCCTTGTAATAGACGGGTTTTCAGACTTTCTGCTAATCTTGTCTATTTCATCTATATAAACAATTCCGCGGGATGCCTTTTCAGCATCATAGTCTGCTGCCTGAAGCAGTTTTAATATGATATTTTCCACATCCTCGCCAACATATCCTGCCTCTGTAAGTGTGGTTGCATCTGCAATTGTGAATGGAACATTAAGTATCCTTGCGAGTGTCTGTGCAAGGAGGGTCTTTCCTGTGCCTGTAGGACCAACCAATAATATATTCCCCTTCTGAAGCTCTACATCGCTGCCTTCTCCAAGGGGCCCTATCCTTTTATAGTGGTTGTGCACTGCAACAGAGAGGATTTTCTTTGCCCTGTCCTGTCCGATTACATAGTTGTCAAGTATCCTTTTAATCTCAACAGGCGCAGGGACCTTTGCTGTGCCTTCTATCTTCTCATCTTCATATTCCTCTGCTATTATCTCATTGCATAGGTCAACGCATTCATCGCATATATATATTGTAGGACCTGCAATTAATTTCTTGACCTCGTCCTGACTCTTTCCGCAAAAGGAGCATCTTAAAATCTGCCCATCTCTCTCATTCCTTGCCATCTATATCCTCCAATGGCGTATCTTTACCGCCTGCTTTATAAAATTACTTTTCCCTGAAAGGGTGCTTTGTCAGCACCTCGTCAACAAGGCCGTATTCCTTTGCCTGTTCTGCTGACATAAAATAATCCCTCTCTGTATCAACCTGTATCTTCTCAACAGGCTGGCCTGTGTGTTTGACAAGTATCTTATTAAGATTCTCGCGCATCTTTAATATCTCTCTTGCGTGAATCTCTATATCTGTTGCCTGTCCCTGGAATCCGCCTATAGGCTGATGGATCATAATCCTTGCATTAGGCAAGGAAAACCTCTTTCCTTTGGCGCCGGCAGTAAGAAGAAGCGCCCCCATGCTTGATGCCTGGCCAATGCATATTGTTGAGACAGGTGATTTTATATACTGCATGGTATCGTATATTGCAAGGCCTGCAAGCACATAACCGCCGGGAGAATTTACATATAAATGTATGTCCTTTTCAGGATCCTCTGCCTCAAGGAACAAAAGTTGGGCAATAATAAGATTTGCAAGATTATCATCAATGGGTGTGCCGATGAAGACAATCCTCTCTTTTAAAAGGCGGGAAAATATATCATAGGCCCGCTCACCCCTGTTTGTCTGCTCTACTACAATCGGCACAAGCATTATTTTTTATTTTCCCCCACCAAAAATTTGCCCCTTATTTATTAGGGCTGTATTTAAAATATATTATAACACAATCCTATTATAAAAGCCATAAGACAGTTCTCAACATGTATCACACTCCAGATTTAGCCAGAGGGGTCAGATGCAAGGCGGAGCGAGGACTCGCACCGCAGCATACTTAATAGTATGTGAGGATGCGAGGCCGAAGCGACAACGCAGCAGATGACTCCTATCGCTAAATCTGGCTATGCAGCTTCTTTGAATACGGCTTTTGATACTATAATGTCTAATGTCTTGTCCTCTCGCAACCTGCCTATTATATTCTCAATCACGCCATCTTTAGACTTTATATATTTTTTAAGCTCATCTATATTCTGATTCATTGACGCTGCCATCCTTCTTATTTCTGCTTCTACCTCTTCATTGCTGACTGAGACATTCTCCTTATCAGCAATAACATCCAATATCAAAAACCCCTTTACCCTTTCCATGGCAATGGGTTCGTATTCCTTTTTTAGATTTTCTTCTTCATCCTCACTTAGCGCCTTGCCAAGCTGCTGACTGTGCTGCTTTGCATTATAAAGCATGTAGCGCAGCTCCTTTTCAACCATTACCGGCGAAACATCAAATGATGTGCCGTCAACCAATTTCTTCAAAACATCCCTTCTGTAAGACTCCCTGTTAAGAGCCTCTTTCTGCAGCATTAGGTCTTCTTCTATCTTTTTCTTAAGCTCATCAAGATTGGCAAAACCGCCGACATCCTTTGCAAACTCGTCGTCAAGGCTCGGCACTATCTTCTTCTTTACCTCTTTTATATCCACCTTAAAAACAACCTCTTTACCGGCTAACTCTTTATTCTGATTATCCTGATGTGTATCAGGGTAATTTGTCTTTATCTCAACACTGTCGCCCTTTTTGCAGCCCTTGATCTTTTCCTCAAAGCCTTCAATAAAGCCCTTTGAACCTATCTCCATCAGATAACCGTCTACCTTGCCATTTTCAACCGGCTTGCCGTCAATAAAACCCTCTGAATCTATAATAGCAAAATCGCCGCCCTCAATGACATGGCCATCCTCATAATTCTCAAGTGTTGAAAGCCTGTCCCTGAGCCTGTCAATAACCTTATCTACCTCCTCTTTTGCTGCAGAGGCATCCTTCTTTTCAAGTTCAATCCCCTCATAAGGCATCACATCAAATTTTGGCCTTATCTCTATCTTTACTGTAAAGGTAAGGGGTACATCCTTATTCAAGTTGACATTCTCTATCTGCGGCAAATCAACAGGTGTTATGCCCGCATCCTTTATTGCCCTCCTGTAATAATCAGGGATCAACTTCTTTAATACATCCTCTTCTATCTCGCTTTTATAATTTTTTTCAATTATGTTAATCGGCGCCTTACCGGGCCTGAAACCCGGTATTCTGACCCTTTTGTTGATATCTGATGATACCCTCTGAAATTCCTGTGACACCTCTTCTGCCGGTATCTCTATTTTCAGAATCCGCTGAGTTGGTGTTGTTTCCTGAATATCTACCTTCATTATTTAACCTCACAATAAAAGTTGCTTTGCAATTTTTTATATTAATAACTTTTAACCTATAACTGTTAACTATTAGGAGTTATCAGTTATAAGTAAACCAGCCTTAGGCTGGTTTCTGGTGCGAGAGGGGGGAGTTGAACCCCCACGGTTGCCCACTAGATCCTAAGTCTAGCGCGTCTGCCAGTTCCGCCACTCTCGCGGATAAAAATTGCGGAGCAATTTTTATACCTATAACCTATAACTAATAACTTTTAACCTTTTTGTTATAAGTCATTAGTTATCAGTTATAAGTAAATCCGCCTCTGGCGGATTTATGGTGGGTGCTACAGGGATCGAACCTGTGGCCCGCTGATTAAGAGTCAGCTGCTCTACCAACTGAGCTAAGCACCCATAATTTTAACTTATAATCT
>JACRON010000213.1 GCA_016214425.1 Nitrospirota bacterium | reverse complement strand
GCAATAACAACATCAGACGCAAATATCACACATGCAGAGGCTATTACAAGAGAGGATAAGAAGGCTGTATTGAATTTTGTAGTAGATATAAATGACCTTGAACACCTAAAGACAGTGCTGGAGAAGGTCCAGCGGGTGGACGGCGTATTGCAGGCAAAGAGGGTAAGGAAGGGGTAAAAAAATCAAAATGCAAAATGCAAAATTTAAAATTAAGGAAGCATAACCTTTTATCAGGAGGTGTACCATGTTATGCGAATTTAGTATTGTACCAATTGGTGTTGGCAGCAGTATTGGCGATTATGTAGCAAAGGTTTTAAAGATTATTGATGACAGCGCCATGCCATATAAATTGAATCCAATGGGCACAGTTGTGGAAGGCGATATGGAGAAGGTTTTTGAGCTTATTAAAAAATGCCATAATGAGGTTTTAAAGAATTCAGATAGGGTCTTGACATCTATTACTATTGATGATAGAAAAGGGGCAGTTGATAGTATAAATAGAAAGGTTGCTGCTATAGAAAAGAGGCTGGGAAAGGAATTGAAGAAGTGACAAAAATTGTTAGAATGCCTGTTAAAATTTGTTAATTTATAAAAGCTCTAATCTTGTCATTGCGAGCGGAGCGAAGCAATCTCAACACCTATAATCTATTGATTTATAAAGATTGCTTCGTCGCTATGCTCCTCGCAATGACTCGGCGACTGCTTCTATAAACACACCAATATTAAGGAACAGAATTTGCAAATATATAAGGAGTGGTTCAGTAGCGAGGTTTAAATGACTATTAAAGAATGTCTTAAGGCATTAGAAGGAAAGCATATTGGCAACAGGATGCGGGCAATTAATGCCTTGAATAAGATTGGCAATAAAGAAGCAGAGAATATCCTTCTTTTCATTTCCAATAATAAAAATGAAAAGCCATATATCAGGCATTATGCAAAAAGGGCTGTTCAAACAGCCTCACCAGTCTCAAGTCATCAGAAGTTAAATGGCGATATTATAATGCCGCATGGAGGGCTGTTTTACAAAAGGCTGTTATTTACAGGTGGATTTCTTATTCTGGTGTTGCTCTCTTTTTTATATATTGATTATGGCGCTATTTCAGAGGTCTCTGGAAGACAGTGGAGTGATAATTTAATCTGGAATAATAAAACAACCGAAAATCTGAAGGCTGAAATCTCTGAGCCAAATCCTTATAAACTCTTTGAGATGGCAGAGGGCGCCTACAATGTTGATGCAGCCATGATTGAATCACTCTGGTTTCAGGAGTCATCAATGGGAAGAAATCTTGGCGATTACAGGATACTTGATGTATATAAGATTAAAAAGATTGATTCACCTGAGGTAAAGGAATGGAAGAAGAAGGAACGGGAGGCGTTTATTGCAATATGCAAGGCAAACGGACTTGACATCAGAAAACAGTTTGGCGGCAGATACGGTGAGATGGGGCCATTCCAGTTTCTGCCAAGCACATGGCTTGTATACGGCAAGGATGGAAATAGCGATGGCAGGGCAAATCCATGGGATATGGCAGATGCCGTGACTACTGTGGCATCCTATCTAAAACTTTATGGTTATAAAAAAGAGGATTTTAACAGGATTAAAAGGGCGATTGCATTTTATAATCAGAGCCCAAAATATTTTGATTCACTACAAAGAAATGCCGGGTTGTTTGGGATGGAGATTAAATAGCGCTATTTTTCAAAATAGTACCCGCACTCAAAGTTTACATCAGCTAAATCTTTTTCATCTATAGGGAATGCACTGCACTGCACGGGCCTTCCATTATGGTATATCTGGCACCAGATGTTTTCTCCTGAACCTTTTAAGAAAGGACAGCGATAAACAAGGCGGCAGCATTTACCGCACTGGAGACACTCGCCTCTGCGTTTTGACTCCTGCTCTTTTAAATAATCTTCTCTGAGATTGCATATTACGAATCTTCTGACCTTATTTTTCAGCTTTGTAATTATACCTGTAGAATACCTGTCTTGATTCTCTAAAGCCACCTTTTCACTCCATTAATAACAGATTCTGTTCCACTATCAAAATCAAGATTTATAAGACTTCTTTAGGCGAACTTTTTAAAAACCATAATATAATACACATCCTTGAAGGCTTTGTCTATAAAAAAATGTTTTTTTTGCTTTATTTTTTTATATTGTCTTTAGACCTTATAAAGGCTAAGGCTATGATAATTGCTGTAGGGATAAGAACAAAAATGGCTATTGATATATATAATTTGCTATTGCCTTCTTCTATTATAGATTGAGAGGACTTTACTGGCGAAGCGGAGTGGGGGATAATCTTTGTTTTAATTTTTTCTACTTTGTTAGCTGCTACAGCATCAGGATTATCCTTCTTATCTTCTAAAGATCCAGGAGGCTCTTTAGATGCTGGATTAGCGCTGCCTATTGAAGCATTCGCTCCTTTTTCAACCGGCTTTGGCGCCTCTGCTAACATAAGTGGTTCCTTTTCAAACCTGATAGCGCTGAAAAAACTTTCAGCGCTGCTCTTTGTATTATCTGTGTCTATCATAACCGATACCTTGCCGACTAAGGGCGGTTCTTCATTAAACAGCATCTTATAATCTGCATAAACATTCCTTTTCTCTTCAAGCCATTCGCCGAGCCTTTTTTTTCCGCTCTGAATGACAATATATTTTGTATGGGGGTTTTTCTTGCTTGTAATAACGGAGCCTGCTGGCGCAGATGTTTCCCATATATATCCAATGAGCCTGCTGTTTATCATTGCCGGGAACTTAGGAAATACTATATAGAGCTGGGCTGCCTGATCATCAGTTTTGCTATTCCTGACATCAGCGCCCTCTGGGAGTTTTGAAACCTTCCATCTCCATGTTATTACTGGGTATTCTTTGATATTAAAGCTCAGTTCTTTATGGAGGGCAAAGCTGCTTTTACTGCTTTTTAAATGAATAAAGAATCTTCCCTCTTCATTCTCAATTATAATTTCGCCTTTCCCCTTCCACTCCTTTAACTCCCATCCCTTTGGGATATGGCTATTGCCTGCTGGTAAAAACTCGGCTGTTATAGCTGCAAGTGATGGAGAGGCTGTAAAGCCAATTAATATTAATATAAATATAAAGCTACCCATAGATACAAAAGAGTAATTATATTAGCATATTTCTTAATATGTTGCCATATATAAAATAAAATTTGTGGTATAATTACAAATAAATGGCAAAGATTTCAGGTCTTGAGGTAAATTGGATGTCTTCCGAAGTTCTTAATAACAATAACGGCAATGGAAACGGCTCTTTTAAAGGCCAGATATGGGCTGTTGGCGGCGGCAAGGGAGGCACAGGAAAGAGCCTGATTATCTCAAATCTTGGCATCTGCCTTTCCAGAACAGGAAGGGATGTGTTATTGGTAGATGCTGACTTAGGCGGCGCCAATCTCCATTCCTGCCTCGGTAACTCCTTTCCAAGTGTAACCCTTTCTGATTTCATCAGAAAAAAGGTTTCAAGCATCAAGGATGTTACTATAGATACAGGAATACCGCATTTAAGCCTTATAAGCGGTGCAGAGGATTATCTTGAGGTAGCTAATACGAACTATGCCCAGAAGATGCGTCTTCTCCGCCAGATTACCTTTGTTGACAGCGATTATATACTCCTTGACCTTGGCGCTGGAACCACCTTTAATACACTGGATTTTTTCCTGATAGCTGACAGCGGCATAATCGTTGTTACACCAGAGCCGACATCTATTGAGAATGCCTACAGGTTTATTAAGAGCGTCTTTTACAGACGCTTAAAAAAGATTGTAAGACATCAGGGCGTAAGAGAGATTATCGTTGAGGTAATGGACAGAAAGAATGAGCTTGGCATTAAGACCCCTGTAGAATTGATTAACTATATCGGATTAATTAATAATGATATTGGCCAAAGATTCAAGGAAGAGGTGCTGAAATTCAGGCCGAAATTAATAATGAATAATGTCAGGAGCAGGGCGGATATTAATGTGGGTTTTTCCATAAAGAGTACATGCCTTAAATATTTTGGAATAAATATAGCCTATGTTGGATATATTGAATATGACGAGAGCGTCTGGCAGGCAGTGAGAAGGAGGAAGCCTTTCCTGCTTGAATATCCTAATACAAGGCCAGCAAAGTGCCTGGAGAGGATTACCAAGAATATAATTATGAATAAGGATATAGAAGAAGAATTTATACTATGAAGAGGATTGAAGAACAGAATTATTACGAAATTTTGGAAATAAAACAGGCTGCCTCCTATAAGGAGATAGAGGATGCCTATAAAAGGGCAAAGGAGACCTACAGCGGCGGATCTCTTGCAACCTATTCTTTATTTACAGCAGAGGAGTGCAAGGAGATATTAGATGCTGTTGAAGATGCATACAGGGTATTAAGTTTTAGCAAGACAAGGGAAGAATATAACAGAAGATTGGCTGCCGGCCTTAGTGTTGAAGACCTTAAGCCCTTTCATATTGAAGAACCTGCAAAGACAATGCAGCCGATTGTTGCTGAATCATGGAAGGAGATTGCTCCTGCGAGTAAGGAAACATTGCAATGTGCCCCTGCAACAATTAAAACAGATGTTGAAATACCAAAGGCGGTTCAAACAGTTAAAGAGGCAGAGTCCTTTGAGGGTGTTGAATTCAGGGGGAGCATACTCAAGATAATTAGAGAGAGAAGGGGCTTAAGCCTGAATCTAATTGCAGAAAAGACAAAGATTAATATAAATTATTTAGAGAATATTGAGGCAGAAAAATATCATCAGCTTCCTGCTGGTCTCTTTTTAAAGAGCTATCTCTCCCAATATGCAAGATTCCTCGGCCTTGATTCAAAGAAGGTGGTGGAGGATTATATGAGGTTTTACGAGAAGGCTTAGACTATTCGCTGATAGCTACAGGTTTTGGCCACTTTTTGAGTGATTGAAAATATAAGAGAGCAGTAGTATAATAACTTCCATGTCTTTAGTCTTGGGTATTGAGACCTCCTGCGATGAGACCTCTGCGGCTGTTGTTGAGGATGGGAAGAAGGTTCTTTCCAACATCGTTTCATCGCAGATAGATATTCATAACAAATACGGCGGGGTTGTTCCTGAGCTTGCATGCAGGAGGCATATAGAGATAATAAACCCTATTGTTGCAGAGGCGGTTGATAAGGCAAATATAAAATTTGCTGATATAAATGCTGTTGCTGTAACAAATGGCCCCGGACTTATTGGCGCGCTTCTTGTTGGCGCCTCCTTTGGCAAGGCACTGTCGTATTCACTAAATATTCCATTGATTCCAGTAAATCACCTTGAGGCGCACATCTTTGCAATTGGTTTAGAAATATCTGCGATGCCATTTCCTTTTGTCTGCCTTTTGGTTTCTGGCGGCCATACGAGCCTTTATCTTGTAAAGGATTATGGCAGATACGAAGAGCTCGGCAGGACATACGATGACGCTGCTGGCGAGGCTTATGATAAGGTTGCGAAGATGCTTAATTTGGGTTATCCCGGCGGCCCTGTTATAGACAAATTGGCTTTAAAAGGCAATCCCAATGCCTTTAATTTTCCGAGGGCAATAAAAGACTCTCTTGATTTCAGCTTCAGCGGCTTAAAAACTGCTGTAATGGAATATGTAAAGGGCATGAAGGTATCGGGGCTTGAGGAGAAGATAAATCTTTCTGATATTTCTGCAAGCTTTCAGCAGGCAGTAGTTGATGTATTGGTGTCAAAGGCTATCAGTTCAGCAAGAAAAAATGGTTCAAAGCATATTGTTATAGCAGGTGGTGTTGCGGCTAATAGCCAGTTGCGAAGGGAGTTGAAAGAAAAGGCAGCAAAGGAAGGGATTGATGTTCATATCCCTTCACAGGTTTATTGCACTGACAATGCTGCAATGATTGCAGGCATTGGGTATCAAAAACTTATAAGAAACAAGATTGCTGAATTAGATTTAAACCCGCAGGCAGGTTTATCACTTTCAGATTGGTAATAATTTATTTTATACCGCCTGCATCAATGGTAAACTTTAGGGTCTTCTTATAGCCCCCTATGAATTCTACCTCTACTTCCCACTCTGCGGTTATATGGAGTCTGCCCTCTTCTTTTTTGACAATTATATCCTCTTTTTCCAGAGGCAGATCAAGCTCTTTTGCCTTTTTATACAGGTCATTTAATACATCCTCATTTTTCATAACCTGTGCAAATTTCGCCTTCTCCTGAGCAAAGTCCTTAAAGCTATAGTAGCTAAGGTAGTGCGGTAAAAGCATGTAGCTAAGATATATGACTGCTGCTACTGATAGAATAAAAAATATTCCGATAATTTTGGAATTGCCGTTTGAATCTGTTATAATGGATTTGTTCTTATGCATAACAGGCGGAATTATAAAACTTTTTTTATTTAAATGGAAGCAAAATCTTTTCCCTTGACAAAAGAGGGGTGTCCAAGTATAATTCCACTGCCTAACTCTGTGATATATCAGAGAAAATTTAGATAAATCAGAAGGTTAGAGATGCTTATCAAGTTAAAAGATATACCTGAGGAGGGGCTTCATTTAAGATATAAGGAGAAACCCGAACTGCTCTCTGTATCCGAATATGTTAAGAAGGATGTAGAGGTAGATGCACATATAATAAAGAATGCAGATGCTATATTTATAGATGGCAGCATAGAAGCAGAATTGACAATGGAATGCAGCCGCTGCCTGAAATTCTTTACAAATACAATTAATCCCAATTTTTCTGTTAATTATCTGCCTGTCTTAGAAGGCTCTGATGAAGAGGAGCTTGAGCTGAATAAGGCAAATATGGAGATTGGGTTTTACAAAGGCGATGCCTTTGAGCTTGATGATTTGATTAAAGAGCAGATTATTCTGTCTATACCAATGCAGCCTTTGTGTATTACATCCTGTAAGGGCATATGTCAGGTATGTGGACAGAATCTGAATATAAAGGAGTGTAATTGCGAGCAGGAGAATATAAATCCAAAATTCGCAGCGCTGAAGAATTTATTAAAGAAATAGTTAGGAGGAAACTTTAGAATGGGAAATCCAAAACATAAGATATCAAAGGCAAGGAGAGATAAGAGGCGGACGCACAAGTATTTAAGCGTGCCGGCATTAGTGGCCTGTCCAAAGTGCAACGAGCCAAAGTTACCCCATCGCGCCTGCATCAATTGCGGGACATATAAAAATGAAGAGGTAATCTTAATCAAAGAGGTCCAGCAGGCTTAAGGTAAAATCAAAGTTATTTAATACAAACGCAATAAATAATGTGTCATTGCGAGGAGCGGAGCGACGAAGCAATCCCAACAAAAATATGAGATTGCTTCGCTTCGCTCGCAATGACAATGTAACGATACTTAATGCGTTTGCTATAATAAACAGGGGGGATATGAAGATTGCTTTAGATGCAATGGGGGGAGATCATGCCCCTGCAGCTATAGTTGAGGGGGCTGTCCTTGCAGCAAAGGAATATAATGTTGAAATAATCCTTGTTGGGGATAAGAGTGCTGTCTCTTCTGAGCTTGCAAAATATAATACCGAAGGCCGCGCCATTTCTATTGTTCATGCTTCGCAGGTTGTTGACATGCATGATTCGCCCTCAATGGTTATCAGAAAGAAGAGGGACTCTTCTATCTGGGTTGCAACAAAGCTTGTGAAGGATAAAGAGGCTGTTGCAGTTATAAGTGCAGGCAATACTGGCGCAGCTATGGCAGCGGCATTTTTTGTATTAGGCCCAATCAAAGGTGTAGAGAGGCCTGCAATAGCAACACTCCTTCCGACAATATCCGGAACAACCATTATGATAGATGTTGGCGCAAATGTGGATTGCAAAGCAGAGCATCTTTTTCAGTTTGCAATAATGGGCGATATCTACGCCAAGTATATATACAAGAAGACAAATCCAAGGATAGGGCTTCTAAGCATCGGCGAGGAGGCAACAAAAGGCAATGAGGTTACAAAGGAGGCCTTTGGCTATTTAAAAGAGGCTGATATCAATTTTATTGGCAATGTTGAGGGAAGGGATGTCTATCAGGGCAATGCTGATGTTATTGTCTGCGACGGCTTTATCGGTAATGTGGCATTGAAAATAAGCGAGGGGCTTGCAGATGCCATTGGCAAGATGTTAAAAAAAGAGATTGCAAACACAAGATTTGGCAGACTGGGGTACATGTTTTTAAAGCCTGCCTTTACCAATTTCCGAAAAAGGGTTGACTATTCAGAATACGGCGGCGCGCCTCTTCTTGGCGTTAATGGCATATCTATAATATCTCATGGCAGATCATCTCCAAAGGCAATAAAGAATGCAATTAAAGTAGCAAAGGAATTTCATGAAAGCAGGGTCATAGAGCATATTCAGAGCGATATCTTAAAAAGCATGAATATATACAAAAGAAAGAAGAATTCCAATATAAAGAGGGGCACTGCATAAAGATGCTAAGGTCGCGGATAATCGGGACAGGCGCCTATGCCCCTTTAAAGGTCCTTTCAAACTTTGACCTTGAAAAGATGGTCAATACCTCTGATGAATGGATAATGGAGCGGACAGGGATAAGGGAGAGGAGGGTTGCAGCAGAGGATGAGGCAACATCTGACCTTTCTGTCAAGGCAGCTAATAATGCCATTGAAATGGCAAACATAAAACCAGAGGCAATTGACATTATAATCGTCGGGACAGTCACACCTGATATGTTCTTTCCGTCAACTGCAAGCATAGTTCAGAACAAGATAGGCGCAAAGAATGCAGTGGCTTTTGATATATCTGCTGCATGCTCAGGTTTTATCTATGCCTTATCCATTGCAGACCAATTTATAAAGAGCGGCACATATAAGACAGCCCTTGTTATTGGCGCAGAGGTCCTCTCAAGGATGATTGACTGGACTGACAGAAATACATGCGTCCTTTTTGGCGATGGAGCAGGCGCAGTTATCCTGAAGGCAGAAAATGGCGAAAGGGGGGTCCTCTCAGCGCATCTTCATACAGACGGCTCTATGTGGGAGCTTCTGTATACACCAGGAGGGGGTTCAAGGCATCCTATATCCCATCAGGTAATTGATGACAGGCTTATATATATGAAGATGAAGGGCAATGAGACATTTAAGGTTGCTGTAAAATCACTTGAGTCAGTAGTCGTTGAGGCGCTTGAATATAACAACCTGAAACCCTCTGATATAAGATGGGTGATTCCGCATCAGGCAAACTTAAGAATTATTCAGTCAATTGTAAAGAGGCTTGAGATACCAATAGAAAAGGTTGTATTGAATATTGAAAAATACGGGAATACCTCTGCTGCGTCTGTGCCAATGGCGTTGGATGAGGCAGTGAGGGACGGCAGGGTAAAAAAGAACGATATTATAATATTTGAGGCATTTGGCGCAGGGTTGACATGGGCTTCGGCACTGGTAAGATGGTAGCTCAGATTTAGCGATAGGGGTCATATCTGGTTGAACCAGTGTGATGTTTCATAAGTAGCTTTACACTTTTTGTCATTCCTGCGTGCTTCTGGCAGGAATCCAGCAGGGGTGAACGGCCGTTCGCCCCTACCTAATAATTCGGGATTCCCGCTCAAAAACGCTGCGGGAATGACACTAAAATAATGTAAAGAAGTGTTAGGGATAAGACAACGAAGATAAGGAGAATCATAAATGATTAAATCCAGAATATGTGAGCTTCTGAATATCAAATATCCGCTTCTGCAGGGCGGGATGGCATGGGTCTCCACTGCTGAGCTTGCTGCTGCTGTATCAAATGCAGGCGGTCTTGGAATAATCGGCTCTGCTGCAATGACACCTG
>JACRON010000212.1 GCA_016214425.1 Nitrospirota bacterium | reverse complement strand
ATAATAATAATCCAATATCCTTCTTGCGACCTCTGCTACTGTTTTATAACTCACAGCCTCAGAGGCTGAAGCCTGGGGCTGCGTTGCCATTGCATCTGCAATGGAAAGCAAAAGCACATCAATGCCTGAGTCACCTGCATCCCTGAAGAAACGGTATATCGCCCTTTTTGTAATGCCACAAGTTGTATCACCTGCTAATCCCTCTTTTGCCCCTTCGTTAATCCCTTTATATCCCCCTTTATTAAAGGGGGACAAAGGGGGATTATATAACTGTGTAAGATACAATGGCCTCATATGGTTTTCTGTAATCCTGCGCACATTCTGTTTTTATAGTTGAAGGCTTGCCAGTATCATGCAGGAGCGCTGCAAATTTCAGAAGACTTAATCTGTCTATGCCCTGCTCTATCTCCAGTCTTAGATGCCTCTTTATCCTGTCAGTATATTCAGGAAGATATAATTTTATATTTTTTATGACATCTTCAAGATACTCAACAGTCTTCAAGGAGTGAGTCCACAGCTCATACACATGATAGCTGCCCTGTTTAAGCCCTTTCATTTCCCTTATCTCTGGAATGATAACATCCAAAAGCCTATATTCATCAAGCAAAGAGATATAATAGTGCGACCTATTACTTTTAAATATCCTGAACAGCTCATCCCTCACGCGCTCAGAAGAGACGCTCCCCAAAGAAGGCGCAAGACCTTTGATGTATTCAATAGTCTTGTCTTCAATCTTAAGTTCAAGGTCTGATGCAAGCCTTATTGCCCTGAGCATCCTCAGGGGGTCATCTTTCAAAGCATCTGGTTTTATTACCCTGATGATCTTGTCATTCAAATCCTTTCTGCCATTGTAAGGGTCTATTATTTCTATACTTGAAATCCGAAATCCAAAATCCGAAATCCGAAATTTAGAAATATTTATCGCCATTGCATTAATTGTAAAATCCCTGTTTGAGAGGTCTTCTAATATGTCCTTGCCTTTAAACCTTGCAAAGTCAAATTGAAGGGCCTTCCTTCCCTCTTTCTTTACAACCCTTGCAACACCTTCTTCTTCACTCATAACAAAAAAACTCCCTTTTATTTTATCAGCAAATCTTTTAGCTATTTCAAGGGAATCCGATGGCACAGAAATATCAATGTCCCTTAAAGGCCTTCTTAGCAGGATATCCCTGACAGAACCTCCTACAAGATATGAACCAGAGCGGTTCATACCAAGATAGATTTTCTCTATTATTTTTAAGCTAATTATGATTGATAAATATGGTAGAGCAGAAAGAGATACCATCTCATGATCCCTCAGTTTTTAAGGCTATTATGCCCCTTATCTCCCTATTTTTCAAGGATAATCTCAATTCCTGCTTTCCTTGACAAATAAATATTTTATGATAACCTTAATAAAAAAGAGGACAATATTTTGGGTAGACAGTATTACATTAAAAAAGAGTTCCAGGCGCGATTTATCATCAAATTCTGTCTTGTTGTCATATTAGGTGCAATAATCTCTGGGATTATTCTTTATGCCTCTACAAATCAAAGATTAGGCAATACCTATCTTGAATCATTAAATGCCATAAAGGTGCTTAATGATAATCTCATAAGCAATCTTATATATTCCAGTTTAATTACAGTTATCGCCATCAGCATTGTAACAATTGCTATAACCCTCTTTGCATCCCATAAGATTGCAGGGCCGCTTTACCGCCTTGAAAAAAGCACAGAGACAATAGGCAATGGTGATTTCACGCTTGAGACACGGCTCAGAAAGAATGACGAGATAAAGGACGTTGCATCAGCATTAAATGAAATGACAGGAAAACTGCGCAGCAAGATGATAGATATAAGAACAGACCTTGAAGAGGTTAAAGAGAGCAGTTCTGATATGGAAGCAGCAATTAAGGATAAGAGACTTTCTGAAAAGGAACTAAAAAAACAGATAACAAGGCTTTCAAATAAGATAAAAGACTTAAATAGAGCCGCATCAAAATTTACAGTATCATAATACTGATCTCGGCGAATGTATGAAGAATAAATTTTTTTTTATTATCTCATTTTTTTTAATCATCGCCTTCTATGCCATTGCATACACGGTCATCAATGAGGTGCCACACAATTACCGCCTTGATGAATGTCTGCAATGCCATGTGTCTATCCCTGATGAAGGCAAAAAGGTTAGACCGATGCTGTTTGTAGACAATATAAACAGACTCTGTCAGCGCTGCCATAAGGATGATATACAGCTCTCCCATCCTGTGGGAATGAAGCCCTCAATGCATATACCTGCAGATATGCCGCTGGATGAAAGAGGGGAACTCACCTGCGCCACATGCCATAATATCCACCAAAAAAGGGATGACATATTAGGCGAAAAGACCTATCTTTTAAGAAGGAATGTGATTGGTAAGGCATTTTGCATGGCCTGTCATAGGAAAGACGAAGACAAAAAGAATGTTGAAACCTTTTCTCTCGGCATGAGGAAGATCGCAAGACCTTCACACAGGGAATTTTTAACAGAGGCGCATGGATTCAAAAAATACAGGGTTATTGATTCTTCATCTCCTATAGACAGCATCTCTGTTGAATGTCTTGGCTGTCATGATGGAACAATAGGCGCTGATACCCAGGTAACCATTGGCGCCGGTATCTGGCAGCATTCGCAACAAAACGCAAGCAGTCATCCCATAGGGATTGACTATGCTGCTGCACAGACAAACAACAGGACATTAAGGCATATGAGCGAGATTAACAAGGCAATAAAATTCTTTGATGGTAAGATTGGATGCGCCTCATGCCATGACCCGTATTCAAACATAAGTACACAGCTTGTTATGAGTAATAAGTGGAGCGCCCTATGCCTTGAATGTCATAAGAAATAGGAGGGGAAATGGAGAGACCAAAAGCAGAAATAAGATATAAAAGAAGAAACTATTTTATTAAAAAAGGCTTTCAGGCAAGGTTCATATTACGATTTATTTTAGTTATATTCTTGGGGATAATGGTTTCAAGCGGCATTGTATATTATCTTACTTCAAAAAGGATTGAAGAGGCCTACTACCGCTCTCATATCAAGATTGCATCAACAGGTGAGATAGTATATCCGATTCTCATTGCTGCAAATATAGTTACAGTCAGTATTATAATTGTCATCACAATAATAATAACCCTTCTTATATCACACAAGATAGCAGGACCTCTATATAGGATAGAAAAAAGCATCCATGAGATAGGCGAAGGCAATCTCTCATTTAAGATATACCTAAGGGCAAAGGACGAGCTAATTACACTTGCTGAGATATTTAATAACATGATTGCAAAACTCAGAGGAAAGATTGAGAAGATGCAGGACGCTGCCCATCACATGGGCAGCACAGTCAATCAGTGGGCGATTATCAAAAAAATTGACAAAAAGGCATTGTCAAAAGATGTAACAGCAATCCGGAAGAGGGTTAATGAGATTGAAAAGGTAATTGCAACCTTTAAGTTGAAGAAATAGGCATAGTTTCATTTTGCTGCTGCTTTGTTATTGTTTGTCAAACCGAGGTCATTGACAACTTCTTTGATTATACCTGCATCAATCCTCAGTTTTTTTCTTAAAAACCCTTCTAATAAGGCGTTGTCGCATATGGTATTAATAAGTCTCGGTATGCCGTGGGAATAATTATGAATAGCCTCTAATGCGTCCTTTGAAAAAAGCTCGCTGTTGCACCCTGCGATCTTCAGCCTGAATCTGATATACTCCTCAGTAGTGCTCTCCTCAAAGGACTGAAGCTTATATCTCATTGCTATCCTTTGCTTCAATGGCTCATCAAGTGAAAGGCAGGTATCAAGCTCTGGCATTCCGAAGAGCACAAAAGTTATTAGCTTATTGCCGTCTGTTTCAATATTTAATATGCCCCTGAACTCTTCCATTATTTCTTTGGTCTGGAGCATCTGTGCCTCGTCAATAAGAACAACCGCCTTCTTTCCTTCCTCATGGATATCCATCAAACGCTTACAGAGCTTGCTTAAAAGCTCTGTCTTGTCATCTGGCAGGTCTTCCACGCCGAGCTGTGTTATTATCTTTTTTAACAGCCACTGAGGGGTAATATTTGCATGTATAATTACAAGGAGCGCTGATTCATATTCCTTTTCACTCAATTCATCCAGCATCCGCCTTGCAAGGGTTGTCTTTCCTGTGCCGATGCCGCCAACCAGCACTGCAAGGCCCTTCATTGTGTTTATTGCATGTTTCAGCCTTAACAGCGCCTCTGAATGCTGGGCGCTGTTATAATAGAATTTTGTATCAACAGTATTTGTAAAAGGCTGCTCTTTTAATTTGTAAAATTCAATATAACTCATCCTATTAACCTCTTGCCTTTAGCCCTTAGCCTTAATTATATATACGAAACCTTTCCCTTTTTGCTCTTCTTAGCGCTTGCAGCAGCCCCTACCTCTTTGACTACAATCGGCTCTGGCTCCTCAGTTTTCTCATCAATAATCTTTGACATCCTTTTCTCATGAGTTACTTTCTTCTCTGTCGGTTTAATATCCTCTGCCTTTTTCTTAGGAGCAACGCCTCCCTTTAGTTTATCTATCTTCTCTGCCACATCTCTGAAATTAACATCAACAGCATAAACATCCATATATGCCTTGTATGCATCTTCCATTTGACTCATCTCTTCATATATTATACCAAGGTCGTATTTTAAAGAGAGAAATTCGGATTCATTATACCGTGGATCTTCAATAGCCTTTTTCAATTGATTAACAGCAAGCTGGTGCATGCCTTTCTCCTTAAAACAGAGGGCAAGCATGCTGCTTGCATCAAAGAATCTTTCCGGACCCTTGATTGCAAGCTGGAATTCACCTATCGCTTCATTGGTCAGGCCCATCTCTTTATATGCAATGCCAAGGTTATAATGGGTCTCGTGGTCCTCATCTCCAAGATATTCCTTTACACCCTTTTTGAATTCCTGGAAGATATCGCTCAGTTCCATATCCTTTAATTCTTTTGCTTCGGGTGCAGCAGGAGCAGCAGCAATCTCTTCCTTCAATTCCTCGGAAAGGTCAAAGAACCCCCCCTCTTCTGACTCCTCTTCTTTTTCAAGGACCTTAAAACTTGTCGGCCCTTTCTTCACCTCAATACCAATATCCTCTTTTTTCTCAGCAGGAGGGGCTGCCTTCTTATCTGGTTTGATAGCCCTGAGCAGGTTATCTAATCTTTCTTTAACCTCTTGATTATCAGGCTGGATAGCAAGAATTCTCTCAAGGATGCCTTGTGCCTCAGCTATTAATCCCTGCTGGGCGTAAAAATCTGCTTCTGCAAGAGATTCATGGACATTTTCAGTATCAACAGGAAACCCTGCGGCCTTTTCTGCCTCTGGCGCCCCTGAAATCTCTGGCTGAAACTCTGCAGGCTCTACAAGCTCAATCGGTTCAACAACCGGAATCTCAGAAACAGCCTTTTCTATCTCCTCAACAGGAACAGGCTCAACATCTTCAGGTTTTTCAGAGGAGACAATAGAGGCTATCCCTTCTAAATCTAAATCAGTCAGCTCAACCGTTGGTATATCCCTTGCTGCAAGAACCTCTTCCTGCGGTATCTCAGCATGTTTAATTGGCGGAGCGCCGCTAAGCTCGCTTAACCTGCTTGCAGCCCTCTTATTACCCGGGTCTATCTCAATGGCCTCTTTTAATATCTCCTCTGCCTTTTTGACATCCCCTTTTTCCTGATGCAGTCTTGAGATTATAATACATTCCTCTACTGCTTTTGGAAGGTTCCCCTCAATTTTGCAAATATCCTTTAATTTTTTATGCGCCTTTAGTTCGCCAGGGTTGATAGCCAATATAAGCTCTAATTGTTCTATACTCTTGTTTGTAAGCCCATATTTAAGATAAACATCAGCCTCTGTATAGTAACCCTCTATCTTTTCCGCATCTTCATCTGATATTGCCTTTTCTGCTGCTGCAGGAAAAGGCTGCATAACAGACGGAGCCTCTCTCATTTCTGGCTTTATCTCTTCCCTAAACTCTGGCTGAGCTATCTTCTCAGGTTTTGCTGGTGCCTCTGGCTGAACCATCTTATCTGTAGCCTTTTCATGCGGTTTCTCCTTTATAGAAATCTCATCTAATCTCTTCTTTGCCTCAATATTATTCGGGTCTATCTTTAAGACTTCTCTGTATACATTTGCAGCCTTTTCTAAAGCAGACTGTTCTAAATAGATGTCTGCAATAGACAGGTACTCTGCTATCTTTCCGCCTTCATTGCCTGTCTTTTCATAGACATCAATCAGAATTGTGTGAGCATCAATATTCTTCTGGTCAACCTCAAGGATATCCTGAATTATCTCTTTTATCTTGTCAAATTCATGTTTCTGGGCATAGTCATCAATGATAACCTTGAATTCAGAAATCGCCTCATTAAATATCCCCTTTCTTAAGAATACATAGCCCAGTCTCTCATGGTGGATTAGGTTTGCAGGCTCCAATGATATCAGGTGTTTTAAGCCCTTTTCTGCCTTTGTATAATCCCCTGCCTTTGTACAGGCATCAATAAACAGATTTAGCGCATTTATATCATCAGGCCTTTTTGCAAGGATACCCTCAAGTATATTTATACCATCCTGCAGTTTATCCTGTTTAAGCCTTAGATTCCCTATTCCAAAAGCAGCCTTCCTGTTTTCATGGTCAATAGAGAGTGCCTGATTAAAGAAATTTTCAGCCTCTTTTATATCATTATTTTTCACATATACTTCTGCAATCTTGTTGTATTCATCTGCTGCATCCTTTTTAAGCCCCTCTTTGAGGCACATCTCTGCGATTTTATGATGAACACCTATATTGTCTGGCTCCAAAGCTGCAATCTTTTTGTAAACAGCAACAGACTGCTTGCTCTGCCCCTGCTTTTGATAGAGCCTTGCAGCCTTAAGATAATCATCCCTTGCATTGCCAATCAATCCCCTCTCTGCATTAAGTGCAGCCAATTTTAAATATACTTCAATATTCTCGGGGTCTATCTTGTTAACCTTTTTATAGAGTGCAATTGTTTTAAGGGCAAAGCCAGCCTTATAAAATGAATCGCCTGCTTTTATATATGCAGAGACTGCCTCTTGAATGGAGTTATTCCTAAGATACAGATCACCGATGGTATTATAGATATTACCGTCATTCGGGCTTTCCTGGATAAGTTTCTGCCACTCTTCTATTGCCTTGTCAAGCTGGCCTCTGGCAGTATATTTCTGTGCATTTTTTAATATGGTACTTTTGTCTATTAGCAAGCAAATCCCTCATTTTAAAGAAGATTTTACTAATATATTAAAAATTATCATATTTTCCACTAAGTGTCAACAGATTTGGCAGAGACCACCGAAGGATATACACCTATCAAAAGAGTCGCTCCCTAATCATAACCTGCTGAAAATTAAGGTTTACACCAATTATCCTATAAATTATCGCATATCTCAACTATTGGATATGCCACATTGCTTATATATGAGTTTATCCTCCTTAGATTGCTTAAAACATCAAGATGGATAGAGCTCGTATCAATGGACTCCTTAAGCCCCCTGTGGAGCCTCTGTATATGCGCCTGCCTTAAATTTCTCTCCATTTCAGCGAGCGCTATCTTGTTCTGAAGGAGTTTTTTTGCAAGCTCTGCATCACCGCTTACAAATGCAGATGCCCCGATTTCAAAATTCTCAAGTATCTTCTTATGGAACTCCTCTATTTCTTTCATGCCATCCTGCGAAAAAACAAGTCCGTTTTTTATCTTCTTTTTTGCAAGCTCCATCAGGTTCTTATCTACCACATCGCCGATATTCTCAAGGTCATTTATAAATGCAAGCAGGTCTTGCTCCATCTTGCTCTGCTGAGGAGTGAGACTCTCATTGGACAATCGGGTCAGATACAGCTTTATCTCCCTGTCAAGAAGGTCAACATAGTCGTCCCTCTTTTCTATGCTGTCTATCATCTCGGCATCATCATTCTTAAATACTGCTATGCTGTCACTTAGCATCTCATGGACAATGTCTGCCATCCTTAGCGACTCCCTCTTTGCCTGGCCAAAGGCAAGCACAGGGGAGCTCAAGACCCTTTTGTCAAGATACTTTGGGCTAAACCTCTTTTCCTCACCTGCGGTTACCGGCACCATCCTTTTTATAACATCTGTCATGACAGAAGTAAAGGGCAGAAAAAGGATTGCAATGGCGCCATTAAAGATTGTATGGGCATTTGCTATCTGTCTTGGTATATCATCTGTAGTGGAGATAATAAAATCTGCAAAGGGCCTTATAAATGGAAAGAAGATGAGAACGCCGAGGACCTTAAATAATGTATGCGATGCTGCAACACGCTTTGCATCAATATTTGAACCTATGCTTGAGATAATGGCAGTTGCACAGGTGCCGATATTTGCGCCAAATATAAGGGGTATTGCTGTATCTATGGTAATCAGACCCTGAATCCCAAGCGCTAAGGCAAGCCCGATGATTGCTGCGCTGCTATGGACAATGGCAGTAAAGACTGCTGAGATTATAAGACCCAATATGGGATTTTCTAATAATGCAACGAGGACTGTTTTAAACAGCTCGCTGGATTTCAAAGGCATAAGTGAATCAGACATGATTTTGATTGACAGGAATATAAATGAAAAGCCCAAGATGCCTTCGCCTATATTTTTTAATACAGCCCTTTTGGAGAGAAACATCATGGTGATGCCGATGCCAACAAACAGAATGGCATAATCGTAGATCCTGAACGCAAGAAGTTGGACAGTAATGGTGGTGCCAATATCAGCGCCGAGTATTACGCCGATTGACTGTGGAAGCGTCATCAGGCCTGAGCCGACAAAACCGACAAGCATGATTATAGTGGCAGTGCTGCTCTGAAGAAAAACCGTTACAATAATGCCAATACCCAGGCCAAGAAGGCGGTTTTTTGTAAGTGAGCTGAGTATTGTGCGCAGCCGCGCCCCTGCCGCCCTCTGCAATCCTTCACCGGCAAGCCTCATGCCGTAAAGGAGTATAGCCATGCCGCCAAAAAGAGAAAAGAGCATAAGGTTAGTCATACAATCCCTTTTTATATCTGCCTAATAATACACCAAGATACTGGCCTGAAAAGGATACTGCTATTAAATACAGGATATACCAGTTCCCTAAACCCATCATCAGCCTGACAGGAATAATAATAAAAACAGGAATATGGATATATAAGAACCATTTTATTGAAAAGCTCTTTGTATCAGCCCTTAAAACACCAAAAAAGAGATTTATTAAGAATGCAAAAATAGTAATGATTAGAATTGCCACTATCAGATTACCTTATCCCAATGACTGTCTGATGCGCGCTGCCTCAACAATCTGCTCTTTTGGGTCATTCTTCTCCTTCCAGAGGAAATATATATTTGATGTGATATTTCTGTGTATAAAATGCCTTGTATCTGTCGGCCCAAGCTCCCTGCCGATGAATTCCTCTATCAGCTTTACATCTTCAGCAATTTCGCTCCATGCCGTCTCTGTCTTTGACAAGAAATACAGGTTCTCCTTATTAAGATAATTCCCTGCCATAATCATATCAGGTATAAGATTTTTATAGAACATCTTAATGTCTCTATCAAGGTTCTTCTTTATCATCTCCCTGATTCCCCTCCCAACGCCAATCAGTTCAGGAGGTATGCCAAGGGAATACAATGCTGCTGTAAAGGTTATTGCACGGGGCAACCTCTTTTTGCCAATGACCCTTGAATAGCCAAAAAGGCCGATATGAAGCATCCTCTCCCGCCTCCTTGGGATATATTCTGAAAGGCTGTTTACAGCGCCTGCAATCTCCTCAATGGTCTTGCAGTAATAATTACTGAATATGGATATAAGCCTCTTCCCGTTTTTTATATCTGTTAAAGAATAGAGCTTTGGATTGCCCATCTTCAACATCTTGTTTAAGTATCTTACAGCCTTTCTTGACTCATCAGCAGGATAGTCGTATCTGAATGCAGATTGTATGGTAACTGTCCTGATGCCGCTGTATTCATCAAGGAAATTTTTAAGTGTATAAGGTGAAAGCCCTCCCCTGAATGGCAAGGCACCAACGCCGATAATCGGAAAAACAGGCACCCTGCTCTCCTCGCTGAACTTATAAAATTCAGAAAGTGCAATCTTTGCAGCAATAGTTGCAGAGACTATGCCAGCGTTTAAGGCAGGGTCAGAGCGGGCAATAAAAGGCCTCAGATATTCCGGAGGAGACTTATATTCTTTTTTGTGAAGCCTGACATAATCATGCAGAATCTTCTTTGAGGATGTAAGCTCATTAACCCCTTCAATCAAAGGAATCACTCTCAAATAATCAAAGACCTTCACCTTTTCGCCAAATGCCTTATCCTTAAACTTTGCTATCTGGGCAAAGGTTTTTTGTAAATATATCAGCTTCTCTGCCTTGTCTGTCATTGGGAGAATTACCTCAAAGACAGGAGGGCTTGCAACCTTAAGTGCGCTTGAAAAATCTACAGATGTCAGTATTGCCATATATGCCCTTGCTATCCTGTAGCCCTTTTCAAGCCAGATATTAGGAAGCCTGAAGGTAAGGAATATATCCCTGCCAAGCTGCCTCTTTTTAAAGAAGGTATAGTATGTTGTAAAGAGCTTGGCCTCCTCAACCTCTTCTATAGTGCTGATAAAGGGGTCGCCCTTCTCCTTCCAGAAAGGGGCAGAGACATTATCAGGATGCTGTGTTGCCATTGTGGCAGGTATCTTTCTTTTTATCTGTGGCTTTTTCATAATATTTATTAACTAATACAAATACAATAAGTCCTCTTACATTATTGTGTAATGTTAATTTTTTTTAAATCCCCCTGTATCCCCCTTTTTCAAAGGGGGAAATTCCTTATAAATAAATTGATATTGCGGTTGTATTAATTTGAAAATAAGCGATAACTTAATGTATAATTATATCAGAAAGAGGCGAGAATGTCTTTACAAAAACCAAAATTGCTCCTGCATATCTGCTGTGCGCCCTGCTCTACTGCTGTTATAGAGCGGCTGAAGGACAAATTTGAAATCACAGGCTATTTCTATGACCCTAACATACACCCTGAAGAAGAATACATGCGCAGGCTTGGAGAGGCAAAGGAATTATATAATAAAATAGGCATACCTTTAATTGAAGCGCAATATGATGCTGAAATATGGTTTAAATTAACTGAAAATCTTAAACAGGAATTAGAGGGCGGGAAGAGATGCAAGGTGTGCTATGACATGCGTCTTGAAAAGGCAGCAGAGTTTGCAAAAGAAAATGGTTTTGATATTTTTACAACAGTGCTTTCAATAAGCCCTCATAAAAAGGCATCAGTGATTAATAGCATAGGCAGAGGACTATCTGAAAAATACGGCATCAAGTTTTATGAGGCAGACTTTAAAAAGAAGGACGGCTTTAAAAGAAGCCTTGAACTAAGCAGAAAATACAATTTATACAGACAGGATTACTGCGGGTGTATCTACAGCAAACTTTTATTTCTCCTTCTTGCACTCCTCCATCTTTTTCAAGATATTATCCAGATACTCCTTGCCCTTTTCCCGTTCCTGGCCGCCGATTTTCTTTATCTTTGATAGGTCAAAGACATCTCCAAGGCACTTCTCAGCAAACTGACACCACTCAACGCATGACGGCGGCTTTGGCTCATCTGCCTGCCTGAAGATATCTGCGCCGCACTTCGGACACTCAACCTTGGGTTCATCAGCAAAAATCTCTGTTTCATACCCACACCTTCTGCACTTTACATCTTCCGGCGGCGCATCAAGCATTGTCCTTGTGCCAGGACATTTGATTTTTGGTTTTTCTGCTTTATTATCTGCCATAATAAATACCTCTTAAATTTATGATAGCAGATTTTTTGGCTCAGAGTCAAGGAAAGAGATATGATTTATATAAAACGACTTAAATACTTGTGAATGCGTAGTTATTATGGTTTTCTTTATCGCCGTATCTTTAAATGATACCCTATTGCCCTTCTGATTAATCTGGCAACATACTCCTCGGGAGGCGCTGTCTCCTCCCATTTTTTAATTGAGGGGAAGGGGAATACAATCGGATGCTTGCTTCCTTCAAGCCTCTTTTTTATTCTTTCAGAGAATCCCTCAAGAAAATCTTCATTAAGCGCAATAATGCCAATATCCTTATCCAGCATAAGATTGCATAGGCTTGACTCTGCCTCAGCAGATGATTTTGCTTTAAAAACCTCTACACCTGCAAGCTGAAAACCAAGACCTGTATCATAATCTGTTAATACAACAACACGAGGCATAGTCTGTCGCTTTGCTCCATAGTAAAAATGTCTGTCATTATTCAAAAAGATTTAATTCCTTAAACCACCATCTTCCTTAGCCTTTGTTCAGGCATCTCCACAAATTTCCCGCGGAGTATCAGCCTTAGGTTTATCACCTCATTGATCTTTCTCCAGATATATCCGATTATAACGGAGATATTCAAGGGGTCATTTAATGAAAGGCTTATTGCATTTTTCAATAACCCAATCTCAAGCCTGCGCTCCATTTCAGGAAGATCATTTATTACTAAAAGCCCTTCTTCTGTAATCTTGAATCTGCTGCGAAGCTGGACGCTGTTTAATAATCTGAGACCTTCTTCAAATTCATTCGCACTTAATATCTTCTTATACTGCTTTTTTGAGAATACCTCGCCACCGTCAATAAAATAGGCATCTGCATATATCTTTAGCCTCTCCTCTTTCAGCAACCTGAAGGCAGTAATCATATTAAGCATATCAATCTGAAAGGAGAGCATGGTGCAGACATAATAATCTCCCTTCTTTTTTTTATTAAGCCTTTTTAGCGAATCTTCAAAATATATTTTATCAAGCCTTAACTCAAGAGAAGATATATCGCCGCTCTCTTTATACTCCTTAACGCCCTCCTGAATCGCATATCCATAGGAAGAACCCCATGTAACCAATAAATCAGCAATACCTTTTATATCCTCCTGCAGGCAGAGCTCTTTTAATAAAGATTCAGAAAAGATGCCAGTGGCAATTAAAAGAGGCATGATATCCTCTGGCGTCTTATTAATATGCCTCCCCCTTAATATGGTCTTTATATTATATACATCCCATCTGCCAAGGAGTATATCAAGGAGCCTCTTTATCTCCCTTTCAGCAATCCTGCTGACCTTTTTAAATGTATCTGAAAGGTCCCTCCTCAATGCCTCGTCTATCTCATTTACACCTGCCTTTTCAGCGCTAACAATAAACCTGCCATAGTGAGAATTAAAAATAAACAGTAAAACTGATGAAAGCTCTTTCATTGATATTAATTCTTCATAATCAGAAATCTTAAAGAGCCTTCCCTTCATGCCCCTTATCCTTGCATTGATATAGGAATAGTCTGTCATCTCCCCGTACCAAAGAGAAGTTTGTTTAGTTCAAGCATCAGCTCAGGCTTTATCTTTTCAAGGCGGGAAATCAAAGTGTTCTTTATTATCACAGAACCGTTTTGAGTAACCAACTCAATGCCTGAAATCCTTGAATTACCCTGAAACGGCTCAATTTTAACATTAATATCAGGAAAAAGTTTTTTAAACAGCTTGGCGTCTTCTTTATCTATTATAATCTTTGTATCGCCTTTAATATCTCCTAAAATCTCTTTGCAGAGCTTTTCAAAGACAGTCGGATGCTCCTTGCTGTCCTTAATCTCTGAGAATCTCTTTGCTGCGCCCTGAAATATATTTTCTATAATCTCATATTTTGCCTTAAGCACCTTGCCTTCTGAATTTACCTTTGCCCTGTTTAAGGTTTCTACGGATTTTATTTTAATATCTGATTCAATCTTTTTAAGCTCTTCCTTTTTTAGTTGTTCTAATTCTCTTTCTGCATTCTTCACAGTCTCTTCTGCATCAGCCTTTGCCTTTTCAATAATCTGCTCGCACTGACGCCTTCCGTCCTGCAAGAGTGCCTTTATTAAATCCTGATGAGACATTTGTCAACCTCAAAATACAAATCCTACGCAATGAATTCTAAACAAATCCAAAATTCTAAATTCAAATAATCTAAACAAGGGGTTGCAACCCCTTGTTACCTGAATTTTTGTCATCTGAACTTGTTTAGAATTTAGGATTTCGGATTTAGAACTTTTGGTTCTTTTACTTCAAATAAAGTATAATCATAACAGCAACAACAAAGCCGAGGATTACCATTGTTTCAGGAATGGCTAAAAGGACGATAATAGTTCCGCTGATCTCTGGTTTTTCTGCCATAGCGCCGGCGCCGGCAGAACCAATCTTTGACTGCGCCCAGGCAGTGGCAATGGCAGGAATGGCAATGGCAAGCGCAGCAGCAAAGGCAATCAATACAGTCTCCATAAGACCCTCCTTTTGTGCCTATAATATAATATCACCTTGATATTGTCAAACAATTTACCACTACTTTTTCTTTTCCTTCCA